>NZ_JACIYL010000175.1 GCF_014359955.1 Thermogutta sp.
AAAAATCATCACCGTGGATAGCCCGAGCGTCGTTCGGCAGGCCCTCTCCGTTTCGCCCACAACCCCCGAGTGTTTCCTCGTCCATGAGATCGGCGACGGCCACTGGTACGGCTATCTTTGGGGGCGCCCCGTGGCCGATTATTTCCGGCTCATCGGCAACCGGCGAAGAATCGCTTCCTGTCTTCACGCGGATACGCTTCGAGAACTGACAGAAATCCTTCTCGGTCCACCGCTGGGTGTAGCCCGGGATGACCTCGATCGGGTGGGACTTTTCGCCTTCATCCACGTGGATTTCAGCGCATCCCGGGGCTATCGCACCCGGCGCCGCGTGGCCAGCATCGAATGTCGCGCCCCGTTTGTCCCCAGGAATTTCCGCTTCGTCTGGGACCCGGTGGCGGATGACTTCACGGTGGCTTTGCCCGATGACGGCAAAAACGCCCACGCGGCCACTGGCGACGATCTTGCCGACTGGTTTGCCAGCCCCGTTTTTGAACTTTTCCGCCAATTCATTTCCGGGCTTATGGAGAAGAATGCACGCTATCTTGCCGATGTGCGAAAAGAGGTGCTGGCGTTCTACCGCGAACACCCTGAACTCATCCGGCGATAATTTCCATCCAACTGTGGTCCCCGCGGCACTTTTGACCGTTCAGCCTGGGGGGCAGCAGTCCACGGGGCACACATCCGCACAGGCGGGCAGTTGCCCGATAGCCCGCCTTTCCGGCCGTCCGTTCAGGCGCTCTTCAATCATCTCGCAGAGACCGGCCACAAAAGTGGGATGGGTTCCCACCGTTCCAGCACGGAAAAAACCGATTCCCAATTCTCTGGCGAGGCCGGCCGCCTCCACATCGAGGTCGTACAGCACCTCGACATGATCGGAAAGAAATCCGATGGGGGCCACCAGGACGGCACCAGCTCGCTCCGTTTCAGCGATCGAACGAAGCACATCGAGGATATCGGGCTCCAGCCAGGGAACGTGCGGCGGTCCACTCCGACTCTGATATGCAAGCTGCCAAGTGGTGAAGCCGGCGGCCTCGGCCACCAGACGGCTCGCTTCCTCAAATTGCATGACGTAAGGAGCCCCGGCAGCCATCGCCATCGGGATACTGTGGGCGGTGAAGACAAGGTGGATTGACGCAAATCCCGCCTTTTTTGCCGCTTCATGGGCCTCCCGAACGCGATCCGTCATCGCCGCCACAAATCCAGGATGATTGAACGGTAACCGCAGGCGATCAATTTCCAGCGTGGCAGCGCCACAGGCTTCCCGGGCCCTCGTCAGATCCTCCAGGTATCGCCGGCAACTGGAGTACGAACCAAATACCGAGGTCACCACCGCCAGGGCCCGCCGCACGCCGTTTTTTACCATCTCGTCGATCGCTTCCTCCAAAAACGGATGCCAGTTCCGGTTGCCCCAGTAAACGGGCAGCCGATAACCGCGCCGACTGAGTTCGTCCTGCAGCGCCTTTTTGAGCGCCCGACAATGGTCGTTGATCGGACTGCGGCCGCCCAGGTGATAGTAGTGCTCGGCGACTTCTTTCAGACGAGCCTCGGGAATATTTCTTCCCCGGGCAACGTTTTTTAAAAACGGCATCACGTCTTCGGCACACTCCGGCCCGCCAAAAGATACCAGTAAAAGGGCATCGTAAGAGGGTGACATGGGCTCCCTTCTGTTAATGGATGAAAGTGCGCAAAATTTTTTGACAACGCGCTCCGGACTGAGTCATCCCCGGTTTTCCTCAGCAGCGAGTAACGCCCCCCGATCTCGCCGCGACCTTCGGCCGGAGGGAAATTCAGCTCGGGGGACCTGCCTGTCAGGTCCACATTCCGACGTTGAGTAATCCAATTCACGGACCGATCTTGGTCTGCTCAGTCCAATTCCCGTTTCACCGTTGGGGCCATTCATGAGTTGCCCCTACCACGCATCGAACGTTTGGCTTCTCATAGGCTCATACAAAACGTGGGGATCGGTCACGCCTTCTGGCAACGAACGTCTGTTTAAAGTATTTTACCGGAAGAGATGCGTCTGACCTGCCGCCGAGCGGGAATTGAGATCAAAATCCATTTTTGGGGAGGCACCCTCGTGATTCGCAGCTTGATTGTCTGTCTGACCCTGGTCAGTTTCGGCAACTTACTGGCGGCAAGGGCCGAAAGCACTGCCCCACCGGCCGGTTCGCGACGCCCTAATGTGGTCTTCATTCTGGCCGATGATCTGGGCTGGCGCGATCTTGGGGTCTATGGGAGCACCTACCACGAAACGCCGAACATCGACCGTCTGGCCGCGCGGGGGCTGCGTTTCACCCAGGCCTACGCCGCCAATCCGCTCTGTTCGCCGACTCGCGCCAGCATCCTCACCGGCCTTTATCCCGCGCGAATCGGGATCACCGCGCCGGTGTGCCATCTGCCGCAGGAAATTCTTGAGAAAGGCCTCACCGCGCCACAACCCCATGTCCGCATCCAGGTGGCCAACAGCCTCACGCGTTTGAAACCGGAGTACATCACTCTGGCAGAGGTGCTCCGCGGCGCAGGTTACGTCACGGCGCATTTCGGCAAATGGCATCTCGGCCACAGTGGGCCCTATGAGCCTAAAGATCAGGGTTTTGATTTCGATTTTCCGCATACGCCGCAGGTTCCCGGTCCGGGCGGGGGTTATCTCGCCCCGTGGAAATTCATCAAAGACCCCGCGATCCAGGGCGCACCGGGAGAGCACATCGAAGATCGCATGTCGGCAGAAGCCGCCCGGTTCATCCGCAACAACAAAGACCGCCCGTTCTATCTCAACTACTGGTGTTTCTCCGTTCACAGTCCGTGGAGTGCCAAGCCGGAACTTGTGGAATACTTCCGGCAGAAAGCCAATCCCGACTCTCCCCAGCGCAATCCGGTGTATGCGGCGATGGTGAAGAGTCTCGACGATGCCGTGGGACGGATTGTAGCAGCTATCGACGAATGCGGACTGGCCGACAAAACGATCATCATCTTTTTCTCCGATAACGGTGGCTTTGCCTATCCTCCGCAACGGGAAGGGAATCGTCCTGTGGACACCCAACCACCGGGATACGCTCATATCCCGGCGACCAGCAACCTGCCGCTGCGAAGCGGCAAAGCCTCCATCTATGAAGGCGGGACCCGCGTGCCGTTTATCGTGGTCTGGCCCGGCCACACCCAACCCGGCACCGTCACCGAGAGTCTCTTCAGCAGTGTCGATTTCTTCCCCACCATCCTGGAAATGTGCGGGATCGATCGCTCCCGTTACCATGTGGACGGAATTTCTCAGGTTGCGGCCTTCGAGGGCAAAGGCTCCCCGCGCAAGGAAGTCTTTTGCCACTTTCCCCACGGCAGTGAAAATCAGGCCCGAAATATCCCCGGCTTTCTGCCGTCCGCCTATTTGAGAGAGGGGGATTGGAAGCTTATTCGGTTTTTTGCCGCCAACCCCGACGGAACCGATCGATTTGAGCTGTACAACCTCGCTGAGGATATCGGGGAAAATCACAATCTGGCTGACAAGTATCCGGAACGCGTTGCCGCCCTCCGCATCAAACTCGAAAAGTACCTGGCGGACACCGAAGCGGTTATTCCGCGGCAGAACCCCGATTACCGAGGCGAGGCCGCCAAGGACCCGCTCCTCGGCTGGAAGGCCCGCAATTGCCAGGCCGAAATCCGGGAGGGAAAGCTCCGTTTGACGGCCACGGCCGCTTCGCCGTTTCTCGGGTACGCGGTGGGACAGCAGCGCGGCCCGTTGCAGGTCGCCTTTCGCCTTTACGTTCTGCGAACCGCCGCCAACTCTCAAGGAAAACTTTCCGGCAAGGTGGAGTGGCTCCCGCCCTCGGGAGAACGGCCGGCTCCCGTACCGTTCGAGATGACCTCCACGGGGCCGCAAACCGTGCTCGTGGAAGTTCCGTGGACAAAACCCATCGGTATTGTGCGCATCTACCTGCCGGAGGGGTGTCGGGAAGCCGAGGTGGAGTGGATCGAAATCACCGGGCCAGGTCAGAAAAAGCGCTTCGACTTCTGATCTGTCTGCAAAAAGGATACCACGGCAGAAGCTCGCCGATCAGTGTGAATTGCCCCTGGCGGCATCGTGCGCGAGCATCCCGCCGGAGAACGCTTCCTGCAATCGTGCGTCGAGGACGGGCAAAAGAACCGCCGCGAATCGGAGAGCTGGACTTTGATGGGGTAATTGCCCCAGAGGCGACTCGGCCACCACGTAAAGTTTGACGAGCGGACGACGTCCGCCGTACATCCATCGCGGAAAACGAGGTGCCCGCCAACCGCGGCCATCATTCCAGCTCCAGAACACCCGCAGTCTCGTCACCCCGGTGGGCTCGCTTTTGGTAAAAACTGCGGTCATGAATTCCGCCTGGCGGGTCGGTCCCCCCGACTCCTGCGCGGAATAGCTGACGGTGAACGGTTGCGGAGACGTTTCCATCACGAATCCGGCCCCGGGATAGCAGGCGTCCGGAGTGTGGACCGCAATATCACGGGACCACCCGGCAAGAAGATAGACCGTTACCGAATCCCCCTGCGTTTGATCGCGATAGGTCGTGTTGAACAGTGCCCGGGCTCCGCTGATTTGGACCACCCGCGGGTCTGGCGGAACCACTTCGCTGGCCTTCCACACGTCGATGGAAAGGGGAACCTGTTCCACAGCCTGGGCCAGGGGATTGAGAGCCAGCTCGGCATCGCTGGACTGCCATCGAAAACTCCAATAGCCCTCGACAATGGCCCCTGCCACCACGACGAAGGCGGCAATCCAGAAAGGGCCCAAACTGCGCAACAAGGCGAGAATCGTATCTCTTCGCGTTCTTCCTCGGTCGGTCATCGCCATCTTTTTCGTTGGTCCCAGATCGGCGGCTACCACCCCACGCGGCAAATTCCCATCACCGGCGGCGGGCGACCCGCCCGTCGGGTTTTTTGGGATCGTAATTCGGATTCGCCGTGGGATAACGCGCCCCCACATCGACGAGCCAGTCTTCCAGGAGCTTCTTCAATTCGGCAACTTTTGCCGGGTATTGACTGGCCAGATTGTGCTTCTCACCGATATCCTCTTCCACGTTATACAGTTCCCAGGAATCATCGTCTTCGTACCAGTGAATGAGCTTCCACGGACCTTTTCGTACCGCCGCACTGGGGGCTCCCCCCTGGTTGCCGTAATGGGGATAGTGCCAGAACAGCGGTCGGTCCGCGGGGAATGTCCGATTGCGGAAAAGAGGCACCAGACTCAGACCGTCCACCTTGTACTTGGCGGGATCTTCCCCGGAAAGCTCAACAATTGTCGGGAAAATATCCACACTGCAGATGGGCGTCGTGCAGGTCGTCCCCGGCGAAACGACCCCCGGCCACCGCACAATGAAAGGAACCCGAATGCCCCCTTCGTAGATCCATCCTTTGCCTGCCCGCAAGGGAAGATTGGATGTTGGCCAGCCCTCGCTGGTGGAAAGCCCCCCGTTATCGCTGGTGAACATAACCACCGTCTTTTCCGCGAGCCCAAGTTCGTCGAGCTTGCGAAGGACCTTTCCCACGGCCTGGTCCATGGCTTCCACCATTGCGGCATAAACCGGATGTTCCTGCACCAGCCGTACTTCGCGAGGCCCTTCCTGCCCGAACTTTTCCACCAGCCCAAGTCGCTTTCTTTTCTCTTCATATTTCTGGCGAAGATCTTCCCGCGCCATCAATGGCGTGTGTACCGAGTAAAAACACAGGACAGCCAGAAATGGCCCCTCTTTGTGCTGCTCAATGAACTTCGCCGTTTCGGTGGCCAGGCGATCGGGCAAATGCTCTCCCGGCGGACCATCGGGGAGTCGCGGATTGCCATACGGGGAAAAGTACTTGTTTCCGCCATATGGCCCGCCCTGCCCCGTGCCACCCATGTTGATATCGAAACCCTGATTTTCCGGCCAGTAACCTTCCGGTCCAAGATGCCACTTGCCAGCAAAGAATGTCGCGTATCCTCTCTGTTTGAGGACTTCCGCAAATGTTACCTCTTCCAGGGCCAGTGCCGTTCGGTACGGAGCGGGCAAAAGCCGCGTGTTCCGTTTCCAGGCCTCCGGCTGGGCAGCCCCGATGTAGTCTGTGATCCCCACCCGCTGCGGCCATTTGCCGGTCATAATCGCCGCCCGGGTCGGGGAACATACCTGGCACGCGGCATAGGCATCGAGAAAACGCATCCCTTCCGCCGCCAGACGATCCACGTGCGGCGTCTCGTAGAACTGGCTACCGTAACAGCCCAGATCCGCCCAACCCAGATCGTCCACCACGAAGAGCACGACATTCCAGCGACCATCCTCGCCGGTGTCAGCCAGGGAACCATTCCCCCAGCACGCAAGGGCCAGCATCGATCCCAACAGGATGCACCAATTCCGCACCATGAGGCACCTCCTCGCAGCTATGACAGCGGCCAGGGCTTTTTCCCAAGCGAGACCATGCACCCGCCGACCGTTTCAATCCATTTTCCCCAACGCCTGCCCCGTTGGAACACTGCCGCACCAGAGCATCCCGTTCACCCACGCGCCCCCTCGACTGCCTGGGATTCCACGTCGATCGTGTAGGAACGGTAGTAACTGCGATACCTGCTGGGGGCCGTCCCGTGGAGAACAATTCCCAAAAGGGGAAGATCGACGCTGCGCAGCCGCTGCACGGCCTCGAACACCCGCGGGAGTCGGCTCCTGTCCTGAATGACCGAGAGGACGACACTGTCCGCCACATGGGCGAGAATGAGGGCGTCTGCGGTGGTCAAAATCGGGCTGGAATCCACCAGCACCAGGTCGCACTGATCGCGAAGCGACCGCAGGAACTGGTCGAGCTTCCCCTGCGACACCGCTTCCAGGACCTCGCCGTCACAGTGTCCAGCCGTCACCAGGTGCAGGTTCTCAATTTCCGTGGTCTGGACAACCTCCTCCGGCCGAGCCAGATTTTTCGCCAGTTCACTCAAGCCGGGCGAGAGCGGACGGCAGAACAACCGATGCAGGCGTGGG
>NZ_JACIYL010000176.1 GCF_014359955.1 Thermogutta sp.
TGGTGCGTTCCAGTTCCGGGATCAGCTTTTCAAAGACCTCCACGGCATAATCTTCCGCTTTGGCCCGGGTCACGTGGGGCAGAACGTTTCGCTGCTGCGGCGATCCGAAAACCAGAATCGTGCCTCCCAGGTCGGCGCAGCATCGGGCAAGTTCACACAGGTATTCGGCGGTTCGCTGGCGAACCGTTTCCTCGGGAGACGTGAGGTGAAAGCCTTCCGTCTTGGCCAGCAGCCAGTGCAGCCCCACCGTCTCCAGTCCCGCCTTTTCAATGGCCTGCCGGATTTCCGTCCGCCGCTGCGGCGACAGGTCGGTCACCCGTTCCGCAAGCGTGAAGGGGGCAATCTCGATGCCTTCATAGCCGCACTCGGCAGCCAGGGCCAACCCGTCTTCCAGCGACCGATCCTGAAAAGTTTCATTGCAAATGGCGAATCGCATAATATCCCCCGACAACTGTGAAAAGATCACTTTTCCCCCGTACACCGGGATGAGGCGTCGAACGTTCGATTCCGTTGGACATTCTTTCCTGATTCGATCTGCGTACGAACCCCTGGTGTTTCCCCCATTTTAGATGGGAATACTCATTCATTCCACAACCCTGCTCAGCCTCCTTCCGCTGGGGCCAAAAATGGCGCGGACTGTCTCGCCGTTGGTGGAACGGAGGGCCATGTTCCTTTATAATTCCCGACAAACCGACGCAACCGCGCGGACATCGTTGGTCGTGTGACTTCCCGTGGGCAAACCGATTTGGCCCTTCCCACAATGATTGCTCCCCAACAACCAGGTCGTTTTCCTGTGGGATTCCCCTTCCCATTGCGAGTGCCTATGGACACCAACACGCATGAGCATTTCATGGAGCTGGCGCTTCGCGAGGCCGAGCAGGCATTCGAAGAAGACGAAGTCCCCATCGGCGCGGTGATCGTCCATGAAAACCGGGTCATTGCTTCAGCCCACAATCAAAGGGAACGGCTGCGGGATCCGACCGCCCACGCTGAAATGATCGCCATCACCCAGGCCGCGGAAGCCCTGCGATCATGGCGGCTGGAAGGCTGCACTCTCTATGTCACGATAGAGCCCTGTCCCATGTGTGCGGGGGCCATCCTGCAGGCAAGAATTCCCACAGTTGTCTACGGGGCGGATGATCCCAAAGCGGGTGCTGTGCGTTCGCTCTACCGGCTTCTGGAAGATTCCCGGCTGAACCACCGCTGCGCTGTTATCCCCGGTGTTCTGGCCGATAAGTGCACGGACATCATCCGTCGTTTCTTTCAAAAACAGCGTGCCCTGGGCAAAAAATAGATCGCCGTCACAAAAAACCGGGACCTTCCCAGTGGACAATGTGCACGTGAATTAATCTCGATCGGTTGGGAGGTGAGCTATGCCGTCGGAACAAACTGGCAAAAACCAAGTGACTTCCCGCACAACGCGCCGGGAATTTCTCCGCCAGGGTGCCGCAGCGACCGCCATCGGAGGATGGACGCTGCTTCCTGATGCAACTTCCGCGGCCGAAACTCCGGCCAACGAACGGGTGGTACTCGCCATCGTGGGTTGTGGAGGTCGTGGAAGTGCTCTGGCTGGCGGCTTTCTGGAACGGGGTGATTGCCGTATCGCCTATGTCTGCGATCCCTTTTTGCCCCGCGCCGAAGCCCTCGCTAAAACAGTGGCCCAGGCACAGGGGACGGCTCCCAGGATCGTGGATGATCTCCGCAAGGCCCTGGACGATAAGAGCGTGGATGCCGTCGTGTCGGCCACACCGGATCACTGGCACGCGTTGAGCACGGTCTGGGCGTGCCAGGCAGGGAAGGACGTCTATGTTGAGAAGCCCGTCTCCCACAGCATCTGGGAAGCCCGCAAGATGGTGGAGGCGGCTCGCAAGTATCAGCGGGTGGTCCAGATCGGCACGCAGAATCGGAGCGCTCCCTACAATTTTGACGCCAAGGAGTACATCAGCTCGGGGAAGCTGGGACGCATCCACCTGTGTCGGATCTACAACCAGAAGTTTTGGGGCAATTTCCCACCCAAGCCGGATAGCGATCCGCCGCCGGGTCTCAATTGGGACATTTGGAATGGCCCCGCCCCCGAAGCCCGATACAACTTCAACTATCAACACAACTGGCATCACTTCTGGCGGTACTCCGGTGGTGATATTGCAAACGACGCGAGCCACCAGATCGACCTCGCTCGGTGGCTGCTGGGCGTCGGTTGTCCCAGGACCGTGTACTCCGTCGGCGGACGATTCGACAGCGAAGGAGCCGCGGAAACACCGGATACGCAGATCGCCGTGTACGAGTACGATGGGCTCCTGGTAACCTTTGAACTGACGCTCTACACCCCTTACATGCTGAAAATCGATCCGGAAGTCCGCAACAGCGATATGTTTCCCTACTGGCCGCAGTGCGCCACCCGGATCGAGATTTACGGCACAGAAGGCGTCATGTATGTGGGACGTCACGGAGGCGGCTGGCAGGTGTTCGAACGGCCCAAATCACGCCAGCCGGTTGTCACAGCCCAGCGGTACGGGCGATTCCCGGATCCAGAACACAAGGCCAACTTCATCGAATGCATCAAATCGCGCAAGCTGCCCAACGCGGATGTGGAAGAAGGATACCGCAGCGGTCTCCTCATTCACTATGCGAATATCAGCCTTCGCCTGGGTGGCGTGAAGATCGTGCTCGATCCTCAGAAAGAAATTCCGCTGGAACCCGCCGAAGCCCACTCCCTCATCAAACGCGACTACCGCCCACCATACGTCATCCCCGAAAAGGTGTGATGTGAATCCCCGCTCTGTCTCGCGATTGCCAATGGGCAACTGCCAGCGGTGGACCATTCCCAACCGGTAACCTATTATGGGGATGAGAGGAATTTTTCACAGGGAACGCCGGAGTGCGGACGATTCCCCTCGGTAACTCCTGAGGCGGGCCCTCCGTGAAGGCTTCAAGATCCTTCCTTTATGCCTGCGCGTGCCAAGGCTTATGGTGATCGATCAAATCCTGGATCATTTGTTTGTGGGTTCGTGTCCGGTTGATTACAACGACGTGGAATCCCTGAAACGGGCAGGCGTCACGGCGGTATTGAATCTCCAGACTGACGAGGATATCGCCTCTCGTGATATTCAGCGGTCGGCCGTTGAGATGGCGTATCGCCGGGCAGGAATCAAGGAGGTACGGGAACCCATCCGCGACTTCGATTACGACCATCTCCGAGCTCGGCTTCCCGAGGTTGTGCGGGCGTTGCGAGAGTTGCTCCAGAGCGGCCACAAAGTCTTTGTCCATTGCACCGCGGGGATGAACCGTTCCCCCACGGTGGTCATCGCCTATCTGCACTGGGTGCTCGGGTGGGATCTCTATCAGGCGGAGTCCCACGTCTACGCCCGGCATTACTGCTACCCGCTTACCGCTGCCATCGCATCCCAGCCGGTCCCCACGTTTGATGAAAACCCGAGCGACCCGGCGCGTGAATCGTCTTAAGGAGGTTTCTCCCCGAACGCGAAAACGGGCGACGCAAGGCCCGGGAGCCACAATCAGAACATCTTCAACTGAACCGGGAAATCCTTCTTCGCAGCGGTCGCCACCTGGCCTTCGCTCTCCGGATTCACGATAATGACCGCGCCGTCGAATTCCTCGGGAGTGGGATCATCACGGAGGGGACGCCCATGCTCATCCAGTTTGATGTCGGCCTCGGCCGTCACGCGTTTGGCGACCTCCATGAGGTCCCGATACACTTCGTCACGATCCACGCCTCTCATAATGGAGACGGCACTGGCCACTTCCTTGAGATAACGCAAAAAGATATTCCGTCGTTCGCCCTGCTGACGCACCCGCAGACGCCGTCGCAAATACATTCCCAGCCGTCTCCCGACGGCTTGAAATGCCAGCCGCAACTCTTTCTGGATTTCCGGATAGGCCGCAATGGCCTCCTTGGATTCGCTGGTGAACGGCACCCACACGCTGGCGAAATGCACAAGAAGTGTCACCGGACCGCTCGGCAGGGAGTTCCGCGACTGGCTCAACCCGTAGGGTCGCCAATTCGTGCTCATCACCGTCTGCGTGATGGCACAGGCTCCGGCCTGGAAGAGAAGCGGCACGCGGTTGGCATAGCGAAGGACAGTCATGGTTTGTCCCTCCGTGAGGTTAACGCTTTGCAGCGCCTCACAGAGCTGCTGACGCTCCCTGGCCTTGAGTTTGGCAGGAGACATGCGCGCCTTCAGCCGTGCCTGCTGAAGAATCTTGTCCGCACCCTCGGGACCAATGCCATCGAACGTTGTCGTCAAGAACTGCCGGAGGGTTCGCGCATCCGTCTCGGCAAGCAGCTCCTCCAGAGTCTCCAGTGAGACGCGGTAAGTGGCGGGCGCTCCACCGTACGCCAGGCCGACTTCCACCTGGAACGGATTCCCGCGATACACGGCTGGGGGACGTGTGACGGCCGTGTAAAACTCGCCGGGCACCAGTTGCCGCAGTCCCCGCAGAATAAGCTCCTCTCCAATCGGTGACAGGCAATCGGTGGCAGGCGATTGAATCTTGGTGGTTTGCAGGGCTTGAAAAAGCGCCTCGGCTTCGTGACGACCGACTCGCCGCGGATTGGCACGGCTGCTCAGCCCCGCGGTTTCGAGAATTTTTTGGGCAACCGCCGGACTGACCCGTGAGAAGGACTCCGTGAGAAAACCGCTCAAGGTGTTCGCTTTGGTGTCCTTGAGCATCGTCACCAGCCAGCCCAATTCCACCCCGTAAGGGTGAGGTTTGATTTCTTTGGGCTCGGGCGGCAACTGTTCGGCAACACGGGGAAAGTCCCGGGTTTTGCCCTCGGGGTCTTGGTAGTGAAGCGTCACATGGGGATTAGCTATGGCCGTCTGGAAGAGGTACTCATCGACGCTTCCCCGCCCTCGCTGGTATTTGGCCTCAAGTTCGATGGCCACCAGCGTCCCGTGTTCCACATCATTCCAGGGCAGGCCGAACGGCTGAAGAAACTCACCAATATTCTCGTTCGCCGGGATATCGACGCCGTCCCCTTTGCCGTTGACGATTTCCGGTCGGTTGTTCTTGGTGTCAATCTGAATTTGATAGAAATGGGCAGGCTTCCTCGGGCCGGTTTTGGAAACGATGCTCACCGGCTTCCCGGTGGTCAAAAGGCCGTACATCCCGGCCGCACTGATGCCAATTCCCTGCTGCCCGCGACTCTGACGAAGCCGGTGGAATTTCGAGCCGTAGAGCAGTTTTCCGAAAATGAGGGGTATTTGCTTTTTGACGATGCCTGGCCCGTTATCCTGCACAATAACGCGGTAGCGGCTCTCTCCGGTGGGATCGATGCGGACCCACACCTCGGGCAGGACGCCGGCCTCTTCGCACGCATCCAGGGCATTATCCACGGCTTCTTTGACGGCCGTCAACAGCGCCTTGCGGGGATTGTCGAACCCCAGCAGGTGGCGGTTTTTGGCGAAGAATTCGCTGACGGAGATCTCGCGCTGTTTGGCAGCGAGGCTCTCGGCACTCACCCGCCGACGCGGTTGGCCGTTTCCACCCGCCGCGGACGAAGCCTCGGACTGACCTGCCTGACGCGATTTTTCAATAGTTTGAGGACTCTGCTGGTCTTGTTTTGCGGTAGAAACTCCCATCGCGATCACACGTCCGTGTTGAAGCCAAAAACAGGAAAGAAATTCGCATTATAGCGATCGTAACGAGCTATGCCCACAGGAGAGGTGTTTCACAGGCGCCACAATATCGTGAGCCCCCTCGAACTCCTTTTATAAAGTCTCACTGTTTTTGTCCAGAGTGGCCGAATCCTCTATAAAGGAGGACCCCTCCGCAGATGGCGTCGGCAGGCGGGTTTTCAGGCTGTTTCACGATGACACGGACGGACCAATGGCAGAAAGGATACGAATGATGAAACGCGGAGAGAGAAACCGACAGACTATGTTGCGTTGGGTGCTGGGCGTGGCGCTGGGTCTGGCCATGGGAATGTTTCTGGGCCTGGCCCCCGCTGTGGCCCATGACCGCGGCCATTCCGATGCCCGTAATCACAGGGCGGGGGATCTGTTCCCCAGCTACTGGGCACCGGCGGCACCGGGAGAGATTTCTGCCCCTCTTTATGTCGCTCCGGTCCCCACGCCTCCTTACGTCGGCCATACCTGGGTCACCTACCAGCCCCTTTATCCCCATGAGTTCCTCTATCCCCATCGAAAGGTGTTTGTCAGGAACAACCCTCAGGGAGGTTGGACGCGGGTGAGTGTCTGCTGGTGGTGAAGCGCGGAAGCCGTCGCCTCGTATCGTCATTTGCCGGAAGATCACCGAGGCAACCAACGAGCCGAATTGACCGGGTTCACACGAATCCTTTTCCACATGCTCGAAGAAGGAACGTCAGCTTACGTCAACGAGGACAAAAACCATGAACACGAAGTTAACCATGACGATCGGTGTGGCGATAGCCCTCACAATGGGCCTTGCAGCCAGCCATCTTTTCGCCGGGGAAAACACGTTCTTTGGAAAAAGGGCCGCCCGACGCGCCATGTGCACCCCATGGTATGGGGACTATTACAACGGCGCGTGGGGTGCCCCCGTCGCGGTGGTCGTTCCCCCCACTGCAGAATTTCAGACCCATTGGGGTTGGGGAGTGGGAAACATGCGCGTGACGACCATTGATCACCAGTACAGCCGCAACTGGCCGGGACCTGCAATGGGCGGTGCCGTGCCGCTCCGTCCCACCCCGGCCTGGCCGCAGGACACGGACCAATTCGGATATTACTACATCCGCGGTCCGTGGTGAGCCTTCCGCGTGCCCGACATGACAGCCTCCGCCCCCTGGGTTGTCGCCCAGGGGGTCTTTTTATGACAACGGAAATCGGGCGATCGCCTGAAACTCCCCGCCGAATTCAGTTCGCTTCGCGCGTGAAATAGTGGGTATGGAGCAGGCGGTGAGACATTTCGCCCAACGGTTGTCCCAGGAATTCCGCA
>NZ_JACIYL010000177.1 GCF_014359955.1 Thermogutta sp.
CTCCCATGCCGGACAGCTACGCCATGTCGTGTTGTTCAAGTTTAAAGACGGAACCTCGAAGGCCGACATTGAGAAGGTCGAGAAAGCCTTTGCCGCGCTCCCCAAAAAGATCCCCCAGATTGCCGGATTCGAATGGGGCACGAATTGCAGCACGGAAAACCTGTCGCAGGGATTCACGCACTGCTTCATTCTGACCTTCAAAAGCGAAAAAGATCGCGACACGTATCTGACCCATCCCGATCACCGGGCCTTTGCCAAGATGGTGGGCCAGTATCTTGATAAGGTGCTTGTGGTGGATTATATCGTCCGGGAATAAAAGTTAAAATCGGCCGACGGGGCCCCGACGAACACTGGGCCTCGCCACCTAAGGCGAGGTGTGATATTGCCCGTGGGAGCGGCCTGACTATCTCACGGCCGACAGGAGGGCTCAGCCGAAGCCGACAGGCAACGGCTTGCGAACGACCCCTGGTTCGGCGTCCAGATAAAGGTCGTCGAACAGACCGGCCTTCCATTTTTCCACGGCGATCGCTCCCATCACGGCGTTATCGGTGCAGAGTTTGAGGGGAGCGATCACAAGCTCCACATTCCGTCGTGCCGCTTCTTCCTCCAATCGCGTTCGAAGACGTTTGTTGGCAGCCACACCTCCCCCCACGCACAATCTGGGGAAGCCGGTCATTTCCAGGGCACGAAAAGTCTTGCCCACCAGGCAATCCACGACCGCTTCCTGAAAAGAGGCCGCCAGGTCCGCCACCTCCTGGTCCGACAGTTTGACCTGCGAAGGATCGTGCCGTCCCGGCCCTGTAATGGCGTACCGCACGGCGGTTTTCAATCCGCTGAAACTGAAGTCGAGCGTATTGGGATCGTCGAGCAGGGCCCGCGGGAAGGCATATTTGTGGGGGTTTCCTTTTTCCGCTGCCCGTTGGACGGAGGGTCCTCCCGGGTAAGGCAGTCCCAGCATGACCGCCACTTTGTCAAAGGCTTCCCCAGCCGCGTCATCAATGGTCGTTCCCAGCAGCTCGAAATCCAGCGGATCGCGGCAGCGGTACAGGCATGTATGGCCCCCACTGATCACCAGTCCCACGCAGGGGAACACGTCCTTTCCCGCCGCCATGCGACACGCGTAAATATGGGCCTGAAGGTGGTTGATTCCAATGAGCGGCTTTCCCAGTGCCAACGCCAGCGTCTTGGCAGCCGTGACACCGACCAGCAGGGATCCTGCCAGGCCGGGAGTGTAAGCGACCGCCACCGCATCAATGTCGGCCAGGCTGATTCCCGCCCTCTGAACTGTCTCGTGGATCACAGGCAGAATTCGCTCCACATGGGCGCGGGAGGCAATTTCCGGTACCACGCCCCCATACTGCCGATGGAGCTGATCCTGTGAGGCTACAACGGAGGCAAGCACCTCCAACTGGTCCGTCACCAGGGCCGCCGCGGTCTCATCGCAGGTCGTTTCGATTGTGAGAAAAACAGGCATGTTCTCCATCCTACCCGGTTTATGCTCTCGTGAAGGTCAAAGTTTTGTATAATCATTATACTGAGTCCAGGGCGGCTCGAGCGGATGCCGTGGTGGAGGATCCGTCTTCCTTCTCCCCGTAACGTCAGCATAGGTGTGTTTGAAAGTTCACGGAGGATAACCATGTCCGTGACTCGACTTGAGGATCTCATCCTGAAGCCCCTTAATCCCCAGCAGCAGGAGGCTGTGACCCACGGGGCAGATCCACTGCTCATTGTTGCCGGGGCGGGAACCGGAAAGACGGCCACCATCGTGCATCGCGTCGCCTGGCTGGTCGCACACAACGTTCCCCCTCACACGATCATGCTCCTCACGTTCACGAGGCGTGCCGCCGAGGAGATGGTTCGTCGCGTCGAAGCCATTCTTTCCAGGCTCTCCGGAGCACAACCCGCAGGATATCTCGCGACGAGAATCTGGGGCGGAACGTTTCACGCCATAGGCCTGCGGTTCCTGCGACTGTTCGGGGAAGAACTGGGGCTGCCGCCCGGCTTTACTGTCCTCGATCGTTCTGATGCCGAAGACTTTCTCAACGTCATTCGCACCGACTTGAAACTGGCCACCACAGACCGACGCTTTCCCAAAAAAGGAACTTGCGCGGATATCTACAGTCGCATGGTGAACACCGATCTTCCCCTACGCCAGGTCCTCGCGGAATTCTTCCCGTGGTGTAAAGAGTGGCATGACGAACTCGATCGGCTGTTTCGCGAATACACAGCCAGAAAGAAAGAGTCGGCCACCCTGGACTACGACGATCTCCTCCTGGCGTGGCTCGAACTCCTCAACAGGGATTCGGTCGGCAGCGAGATTCGCAGGCGTTTTCGGGCCATCCTTGTGGACGAGTATCAGGATACGAACATCATCCAGGCCAACATCCTGTATCGGCTGTCCCCAACCGGTGACGGCGTTACCGTGGTCGGCGATGACGCACAGGCCATTTACTCGTTCCGGGGCGCCTCTGTGAAGAACATCCTGGAATTCCCCAAGCAGTACCCCAATGCCCGGATTGTCACCCTGGAGCAGAATTATCGAAGCACGATGCCCATCCTGAGGGCGGCAAACGCTATTATTCGTCCGGCCAAGGAAAAATTCACCAAAAATCTCTGGTCGGAGAAGAAAACGGGCGAGAAGCCGTGGCTGGTTGCTGCCCTCGATGAATACGAGCAGGCTGAGTTCGTCATTCGGCGTATCCTTGAGCATCACAACCAAGGAACGCTGCTGAGACACCAGGCCGTGCTGTTCCGGGCATCGCACCACAGTTTGCCGCTGGAAGCCGAACTGACGCGACGGGGCATCCCCTACCACAAATACGGCGGGCTTAAGTTTCTGGAGGCTGCCCATATCAAAGACGTGCTTGCCTTCCTGCGCCTCGCGGAGAATCCTCGCGACCTGGTGGCTGGGATGCGGGTGCTTTGTCTGTTGCCGGGGATCGGCCCGGCCAAAGCCAGAAAACTTCTCGCGGTATGTTCTGTAAACGGCGGACGTTTCGATTCGTGGCAGGAAATCACCCCGGCTCCCGCGGTGGCCGACCTCTGGCCGCAGTTTGTCCAGTTGATGCTCCACCTCGCCGAGGGAAAAGCAACGCTTCCGGCCCAGCTTCATCAAATCCGGGTGTTCTACGAGCCGCTGCTCCCCGTGCTGTACGACAATCCAATTCCACGGGCCAAGGATCTGGAACAGTTGGAACAAATCGCCAGCCGGTTCAAAGACCGTCAAACTTTCCTCGCCCAGATCACGCTGGATCCCCCCAATTCCACACAAGACTTTGCAGCCAACCCGGATCTCAACGATGATTACCTGGTCCTGAGCACCATCCATTCGGCAAAGGGACTCGAATGGGATGTGGTGTTCATTATCAACGCCACGGACGGTAATATCCCATCCGACATGGCGACGGGTTCGCCTGAGTCCATCGAAGAGGAACGGCGCCTGTTCTATGTCGCGGTCACCCGGGCCAAGCGCTATCTGTATGTCTGCTATCCCCAGAGTTATTACACGACTTCCTCGCTTTCCTGGCAGAACTACGGGATCGCCCTCAAATCGCGATTTTTGACCCCCGAGGCCACCCAGTGCTTCACCTCGGTCACGGCACAATCAATGAATGCGGATGACGCGGAGTTGCCCAGCCTGACTTGGCGAAAGACGGCTCTCTGATGGCACATGGACCGCTCCGGGAAACGCGTTACCGGCGAGTCAGCCAAACCTCGCGGCATCTGCATGCACTGCGTCTGTCCCCAGCGTCAACTTGCATGACAACGTGACGGCTCATTGCAATCCGCGCCGTTCGGTGTCATGATACGCCTATCAGTCGAAGATACGGCTTCAATAGGATTTTCGTGCGTTTCACCGGCAATTGGGGATGGCATCATGGGGAAACGGTTAGGAACCATTTTGCGGCGTACTTTGGGTAACTGCGACAGGCTGGTGCACTTCTCGTTGGCTGTCCTGTTGGCGGCACTACCGGTCCTTTTGGGAAGGCTGCCCGCGGTTTGGGCCGGTACTCCCGCGGTGAAACTCTCGCTGACCACGCCGGCGGTGGCGCTGCGGCAACCCCTTCGGATTCGCCTTCCAGAAGGCTGTGCGTTGGACTCACACAAGGGCGTGATACTTACGCAGGAAGGCGACCCGCTGCGGCTTTCTGCCGTACTGGCCAGTGGTCCGGACAAGACTGGCGAATGTCAACAGATGAGCTATCTCATTGTGCGTGATGATCGGTCTGCATCAGCAACCCTGGCCGCTGACGGCCTTTTGCGGTGGATTGTGCAAGAGGAAGGCGGAACCGCTGGGGAATCGCCCACAGCGTCTGAGTTTCAGTTCAAGGAGACATCCGATACCACCGTTACGCTTTATGAAGGCGAGCTACCAGTGCTCGCCTACAATTTCGGCCCGATCACGAATCCGAAAGTCCCTGAAAAAGACCCTCGGCGAACGCGAGCCTGCTACGTTCACCCGGTTTGGGGACTGGATGGTGAAATCCTGACCGACGATTTTCCCCGCGATCATTATCATCACCACGGTATTTTTTGGACGTGGCCTCACGTGGTCGTCGGTCAGGAGGAGTTCAGCCTATGGGAAGATCGTGGGGCCCTGCGGCAACGGTTCGTTCGGTGGCTGTGCCAGGAGACACGCCCCGGCGTGGCTGTGCTGGGCGTGGAAAACGGGTGGGACCTCCATGGCCAGATCGTGCTCACGGAGCGCGTATGGTTCACCGTTTACGCCCGGGGAAAGGAGGATCGTGTCATCGATGTCGATCTGTTCCTGCAGCCCCATGTGCCGATCACACTCTGGGGAGCGGAAGGGAAGAGCTATGGAGGTCTCACCATGCGGTTTCGACCTCCCTCCGAGAAAGAGGCGCGGATCACGGTCCCGGACGGTCTCACGAAGGATGACCTTTATGAAACCCGACTCCCGTGGGCGGACTTCACCAGTCGCTTCGGTGAAACCGATCGGCTGAGTGGCGCCACGATCATGATCGCCCCGACCCATCCTGACTATCCGCCGACGTGGCTAACCCGACACTACGGCCCCCTCTGCGTGGGCTGGCCTGGAGTTCACAGCCGTACGCTGGAGCCACCAGAAATCGTTCACCTCCCCTATCGGCTCTGGATTCACAGGGGCAGCAGAAATGCGGAAGAAATGGCCGCTGTATATAAGGCGTATACCGCCGGGTTCGAGTGCCAGCTCGTGGAACGCCCGGTCCCCCAAGAAGATTCACAGTAAAAGTTTCTCGAAGAAACCGATCAAGCCCGCCAGCGGTCAGTGCTATTGTCCGCTCACTGCGATGTGAAATTGGGGACGGTATCCGTTGGAACTCCCAGAGATGGCTCCGTACCGTGCTTTCACAGGCAATCGACCTCCAGGATCGGCCGCCCCTCTGCCTTAACTTCGGGGACTGCGAGTTTGAGCTGCCGAAAATGGGCAATACACGGCGCTGTGAAGCGACACCTCAGTCCACAAACCCGGCCAACTGTTGGGCCAGCCGTTTTCTTGCGACGTGAAGCCGCCGCTTGACCGTGCCGAGGGGAACGGCCAGTTCCTGACTCATTTCGTTGAGCGATTTGCCCTCGATGTAGAAGGCATAAAGGGCCTCGCGGTCCATGGGCCCCAATCGCTCCAGTCCCTGACGAACCGCCTCCTGGGCTTCCCGTCGGGTGACCTCGGCAAAAGGTTCCCGTCGCACGTCGCCCGATTCTTCCCATGTTCGTTCCGAAAGCGAGGAGGCCCCGTGCCGCCGGGTGACGTAGTTGATCGCCAATCGATCAGCGATGCGTCGCAACCAGCTTCCCAGCGCTTGCGGTTCTTTGAGTTGTGGTAGCTTACGCAGGGCCTGCAAGAAAACTTCCTGGCGGACTTCATCGGCATCGGCATCCGATTTTACACGGCGCCGGATGGTGTCGTACACAACCTGGCCATACATCGCGACGACGCGCTCCCAGGCTTCTTCTTCCCCCCGTTTTGCGGCTTCCACCAGAGCGCAAATCGGCGATTCCGGCGCCTCGGGAAGGGGCATTGGCAGCTCCGCCACGAACTCGGCGGGACTGGTTAATCGTTCGATTTCGAGCGGCTCAAGAACAGTGGCCATAGTTCCCTCCTTTATGGAAGGCGGACGGGAACCGTCACCCATCGGAGAGCCGACCGGCAAAAAGCGGATCGCTCCACGTCAATCCGCGTCACCGGACCGTGGGTGCTGGTTCACGTCCACCAATGACTGCTGTGTTCAAACGATCTTTGTCACGATTGTGGTGGACGCGACCAACCCCACCGGCTCTCCGGACGCTGCCAGCGTCCTTGACAAGCCGGCACGAGAGCCCAGGCGTAACATCCGGCCTCCGCGGACCTTGCCGCAAAAATGGAGGCGCGCAGAATCGCCTGGGACAAACAGAGCGCGCAGAGTCCCAGATGCTTCACCGTGCGAACGACATCGACGACGTGCTTCACGACGTGACGCTTCACATCGACAACACCCATCGTCTTGACCGTCGTCACCGTTCGCACGAGCTTACGCATGATCCACCTCTGCGCGAGATTGAGACAGGACCTACAAACTCGAAAAACCAGACGGTAATTTTCAATCCACTGCCGTGCAACTCACGTTCCAGTGGACTTCACTCTTTCCATTTTACACATGCCAGGGCGCAAAAACCAATGGCCATGACATCCGTTTTTCCGGCAGTGCAGGCTCGCACACTGCCCAGAGGATTCTTCGGAAAATAACCGACACAAAAACCAGCAGGAAAGTTCGCGCTACCGGATGCCAACTGTTACACGCAATAGACATCCGCGAAAAATGCCTCGATCAAAATTTGCACTTCTTCTGACCTCGGAAGGGAGAATCGGTTTTCGAAGCGACATCATGGAGCCAGTCTGGCCCCC
>NZ_JACIYL010000178.1 GCF_014359955.1 Thermogutta sp.
AGTACGGAACGACCCACCACCAGGGGCTTGCAGGGTTACTCACTCCAAACAATTCGTGGAGAACAGGTCCAAAGGTCAGATGAAGCCCCGCCGACTCGTCCAGTCCAAGGTAGAACCACCAGACAGCCGCCACCAGCCAGCTCCCTCCGCGGCGTGTTTCACTGCAGTGGAGGGTCCACCAGATGAGCAAACTGGCCACCGCCGTCCATGTGAGGACCAGCGTGGAAACACAACTGGCCAGATTGCCCGGTCCTTCCAGTCCAAACGCCGGTAAGGGCTGCGCAACCCAAAGCGGTTGGGGACTTCCCAATCCCCGGTAAGCAGCCACGAGAAGCCCCGTGAGCCCGGCCCCCGTGGCCATCACACCCCACGACGGATTTTTTTTGGGGAACAGGTCGGCGAGTGTGGGAAACCACAAGTCTCCCTGAGAATATGCCTCCGATGAATTGTGCGGGGGCACCCCTTCCTGCCACTGGTCTGGATCAGGCAAGTTGGAGGAGAGCGGGGGCCGCACCATGGGATTTCATCCACACATTCGCAGAACCATCAATCACTCCAGCGATGACGCTCGCCGCACTTTGAGACGCCCAACCCGCCCAGAGATGCCGGCACCCTTGATCATCCGGCATCCCAGGGGCAAACCCTGACACTTTTCCACCACTTACCCGACGGTGCGGACGATCTTCGGTATTTCACCTCTCGGCGTGTGCGTTCATTGACCTTGAACACGTCTGAAAAAATGCCGCCCGGCACGGACAGCGCGCCAGTGCGCCCTGTACGCGTCGTATCGTCAGCGCAGGGAAAAGAGGAAGCACCAGGGGGTTTCCGTCGCCGCACCGACCGGCAAACGGACAGACGTTTTCCGATTGCTGCGGTTTGTTCTGGATATGCCGGCTTTATCGAACGAACAAGTGAGACTATTTGTTACCACCCCACCACCCGCCCCTGGAACGACCGGAACAGTGAACCTCAACCAGTATCCCGTCAGACGCTCAGTGCAGCTTTATTCCTCGCGAAGCCATCAAGAATCACGGATCGGCTAAGGCACTTTTCCGGAAAAGAATGGGGTGGTGTTGTTTCTCCCGTCCGAACACCCAACACGCGATCCAGACCCGGCATCAAAGAGGTCGTCTTGGTGCCCGCGGGCGGCACTTCAATAGCCCTAATTCTTCCTCGATGATCGACCTCCAGCGTCATTGGGAGAGTCGCTTCGTGAATCATTTCTTCGAATCGATCTGGATCAACGGGTTCTCCGTTGACACTGTAAATATAGTCGCCGGGCTCCAAACCCGCTCCATCCGCCGGGGCACCTTTGAGAATATGGGTAATCATGACCGCCTTGGGCACCGCCTCATCCTTCATCCACTGGATACCCAGTTTAATGGGTGGTCCGTCGAGAACCACCGTTTTCTCAACGGGTGGAGCCTCCCCGTAGTGCGCTCGCACGGTTAGATGAATTTCCCGATCGGAAGTCAACAGTGTGGCAGCGAGAAAATCGTCCACTTCTGTGATGGGCCGCCCGTTGACCGCCAGAATCCAATCTCCCGGTTCAATTCCGGCTTTTGCCGCGGGGCTATCGAACAGGACCTTGGCCACCCGCAGCACCGCTGGTCTGGTGTCATTCCCCGGCAAGGGATAGCGTTCCACAGACAGGCCTACCCGATTCCGCCAGTTGGGCGGAGACTCCAAAATCTCACGGCGCCTCGTTTCGGACTCTTCCGTGACCCCGGGGCGAAAAGCCGGTAGATCGTCCGCATTCGCCAGATCGTAGCTCATCTGGAAAACCCACCGGGCAATTCGCTCCATGCCCTCCAAATTGAGCTTGTCCACGTCATCGGTAGCCTTGTGATAATCCTCGTGAAGTCCGGTATGGAAAAGCAGCACCGGAATCGACCGCCAGAAAAAGGGCGCATGATCGGAGTCCGAGCGATTCATCCAGGAAAACTCAAGATCGAAGCCATACGCTCGGTTGGCACGGCTCACGGTCGGACGCAATCCCGGTGCGCTGCGCCACCCGTACATCTCCACGCGATCCATCCGCAGACGCCCGATCATGTCCATGTTCACCATCAGTTTGAGCTGCTCGATAGGCCGGGTGGGATGGGCGACCCAGTACTTGGACCCCAGCAGGCCTTTCTCTTCTGCATCGAAAAACACAAACAAGAGCGTACGTCGCGGAGATTGGGGAAGCAGAGTATACGCTTGAGCGATTTCCAGGAGAGCAGATGTCCCACTTGCATTATCATCAGCACCGTTATGAACCTCTCCCGGCTGGTCCCGCACGTTTCGCCGCGTTCCGTACCCGACGTGGTCGTAGTGAGCGCCCAGAATGATGTACTCGTTTCGTCGCGAGGGATCGCTCCCAGCAATCTCCCCGATGACGTTATGAAACCCGTCACCAAACGGCTGATAGAAGCCTTCGGTACCGGCGGGACGCAGACCATAATGCTCCAGCGCCGAGACGATGTATTGGGCGGCCATCTCATTGCCCGGCGTTCCCGCCTCTCGCCCCTCCAGCTCATCGCTGGCCAGGATCGCCTCATGATTGAGCAATTCGTCCCGGGTGATGGAGTGCAGTGCCGCGACGAATCCCGCATCGTGGGCGTCACCACCCCGGACAACGCCGACTGCCGAGAGGCCAAACGCAAACAGGAGAACAAGGCACCCTAATCGCAAGCGTTCTCCCCTGCCGATGTTGGAAAATCGCATCATGGCATTCCACCCGGGATCCCGAACCAAAAACAGATACCGTCAGCCGCCACGGGCCAAAACCAGGTCAGCCTTCATTATAGAGATGACGGCGATGGGTTGGGCGACCGCCCTTTCACGGCGGCACTTCCCCACGATCTAGCAAGGGACCATAGCTGGGAATGACGCGATGGCGTGGTCCGATACTCCGCCACCATCCCACCCAGGGCAGTCTTTCCCGTTTGTTCAGGTCAATTTCTGCCCAGACCAACCCCTCTTTGCCGGCGCTGGAGGCGAGAATGCGCCCCATCGGATCGATGATCATGCTATTGCCGTCATAGACCGACGGTACCAGATAGACACCGGCATCCCGTGCCCGAACGCGAAAGACGGCTTCTCCCTCGGCGCGTCCATCCTGGTCTGGAAAAGTTGTGCCCCAAGTCGGTGCAAAGACAATTTCGGCCCCCTTCAACCGCCAGATCGTGGCCACCTCGGGAAAGAACCAGTCATAACAGATCTGAATGGCAATCCTGCCGAACTCCGTGTCGAAAACGGGATAATCCATCCCCGGTGTAAAACCTTTCGTCCATTCCTCACGGGGCAAATGGACCTTGCGGTACTTTCCCACAAGTTGCCCCTCCCTGTTGATTAGGACGGCCGTGTTGTACGGCGTTTGCCCCTCGATCTCGTACAACCCTGCGATCACCCAAAGATGGTTCCGCCGGGCAGCTTCCCCGAGTCGCTCAGTGGAGGGCCCCGGAATCGGCTCGAGCACATCGGCGGCCGCCTTACTGGTGCCGACCAGCGTAATGGCTTCCCCCAGACAGACGATATCCAGCCCCAGTTTTCCCGCCTCGTCAAGCTGGGCACAGAATAGATCCAGGTTCTTCTCCGGCGTGCTGTTGCGGGGACGGAGATAGACCGTGCCGACCTTCACTTTCCGCGGAGGCGGCGGGGCGGCAGGTCGCAGGGTGACGCTTTGCCAGAGCACTTCGGCTCCCTGGGGCCATTTGACATCCAGGGAAATGATGGCTCCGTCCGCCCCTTCATCCGCCTGCAAAACGTCCGCAAACCGAAAACGCCAGCTCCCGGGTGAGGTCCTCGATGGCGTTAAAAAAGGTCCCGCGACCAGCCAACCTGCCGGATGGGTAGCCTGCCCCTTTTTGGTGAAGGTCACTCGCACCAGGACAATTTGCCAGGGTGCCTCGCAGCGACGAATCTGGCCGGTGGCCTCCACCGCGTAATATTGACCGGCTTCGATTCCAAAGATCACCTGTTTCAGGCCGCCCACCGCAAACGGCCGGTCGGGGGCATCAACCACCACGCCATCGCTGTCCGGGCGAAATCGGCAAGCTGTGCCGGGCAGGCTCGGCGCCCAAATCTCCCAGTGCGGAGGTCCTTTCTCACTCCATCCCGTAAAACCCGAATTGACGACCAAATTCTGGCACGGGGGACATGACGGCAGTCCAGACGGCGATTCGGCAACCCCTACACTCGCGCCGAGAACTGCCGCAAAGACGCCAAACACCAAATTTCTCACGTCTTTCCTCCTTTGCCGACACTTCCCGGCTTGATGCACGATCTCCCTGAGGCCGATCGCCAGGAGAGCGAACTACTGTTCGGACTGCCCTCTGGGGGCCAGGAAGCCGATCTCCACCAGAAATTGATCTGCCAGTTCCAGCGTTTTTTGATAGGCCGAGTTGTCACCTCGTCCAAAGTTAAAGAATCCATGGCCGGCCCCTTCAAACGGCACCAGCTCGCATCGATTACCGGCCTTTTTCATCGCCTCCGCAAAGACCCGAATGGTCTCGAATGGAACCGTGGTGTCGGCCGTTCCGTGGAAGATGATCATCGGCGGCAACCCCGCCCGGATGTGGTGATACGGAGATACGGCTTTCGGCTCAGTTCCAAGCCTGTCTCGCAACCGTTCCTCCAAATCCTGCCGCGGCACACGGTCCGACAAACCCTCTCGACTGAGAATCAGCACCGGATTGAACAGGATCGCGGCATTGGCCTGGGAGCTTATCGTGTGATCCTCGTCAGGAGCTTCCAGATCTGGAACCATCACGGTACACGCGGCCAGATGTCCTCCCGCGGACCCTCCGGAAGCCACGATCTTCTGCGGGTCCACTCCCAGCTCGGCGGCGTGCTGGCGGACCCACCGAATGGCAGATTTGGCGTCTGCCACGCAATCTGCCACCTTCGCCTTGTCGCGACTGCCCACGCGATAGTCGGCGGCCATGGCCACCATACCCCGCGCGGCAAAATACTCGCACTGCGGTCGAAACTGTGCGGGACTCCCACCCTGCCAACCGCCTCCAAAAAAGAACACGATGGCCGAACGCCGGTCCGTGGGCTTCCAGTCTTTCGGCTTGTAGATGTAGAGCTTCAACTCAACATGATCAACTTTTTTGTAAACCCTGACCTCCGCCCCCGGCATTTCCGGTGGATAGCGCAATCGTCCCACCTGGGCCACCGAGACTTCCCCAAACGTCACCGCACACCAGATGAAAACACCGGCCAGAATGACACAGTTTCGCATCGTTCACGCGCCTCCCACGCTCATACCAAAGGAACACTTGTTGTTGAAGACTCAACCTGTACTGAGACGCACTCCATACACGACCACAGAAAATCCGATGACGACCATGTCCCCCATCCTTGGAGGCAGCATGTTGCGCCAAATCAGCGATGTTCACGGCTCACCGGCAACTGCTGCACCGCTAGCCCCAGACGCCAGGGGATTTCCCCATACACCTTGCCTCGCATTTCCTCATCGCTCACCCCCTGAAACAGCATTTCCAACCGATCGGGATTCACCTCCATCCGCTCGTCAATCCCGTCGCGGATCAACTCACCGTGACTGAATGATTCACACCAGGGTTCTCCACGAAACGTCACATTTTGTGGACCGAGGAACGGCTTGTCACGCTCGGCGGCCAAAGGTCGCCATTCTCCATCCAATCGGTCGGCCAAATAGGCCTTATAATATCGCCGTCTGCCATTCTGCGCTTCGATGATGGCCAAATACAGCGGCAAGCCCTTCAGTCGATACACATGGGCGGCTTCAAAAATATCCGCCCGCAGCACCACCTTCGGTCGGCTCCACCCATGGGGAAAATCCTTCAGCGAAGTCTCGGATCTCCAGAACTGCCCGTCCAGTGACGTGAAGAACAAATGGGCCTTTTCGTCGTCGCAGATGACCCAGAAGTCAATCCACCGTTGGACACCCTCCGGACCGGTTGGAAAGAGGAAACACGGCGAACTCCATCCCGCCACGTCATCCAGCCGGTCGTTCGTGGAAAACGCAGGCTGAAGCGCGGGCTTGCGATTCGGGTCGGAAGTTTGATAGATGAGGTACCACTTTTTGTGCGGCCGAAAGTAGAACACCTGCGGCGCACAGTAGTAGCCGTCGGTGATCCTGAGAAACTCCCGCCGGGGTTGCTCGTCCTGCCAGTCACGCAAAACGAGATATTCCACCTGGTGCGTCCGGGGCTTGCCCCGCACCGTGCAGAACAGATGCCAGCGGTCCTCAAAGCGCACCACGCTGGGATCCTTGATCGAGAAGTAGGTCATTTCGGGTGTGCTTTCCCTGGCGGCCACAATGGGCGGTCCCACAACCCAGTGGAAATTCCCCGTTTCAAACGCGGAGGGCCACAACTTTTCACTCGCGGACTCAGCCGCAGCACGGCCCCCAAGAACAATTCCCCCGACCGCAAAAACCACCATCCACAACGGATAAGATGCCGTTCTCATCATCACGTAACTCCCGGAAGAATCAGCACGCGCGATCATCAGGGCGAGTTGGGCAGGGTCTTGTCTTCAAAATCATGCTTCACTCCGCGAAGATGGGCATCGAAGAACGCGTCCACGATGCGTTCTATCTCCGGATTCCGAAAGCCACCATGGCCTCCGTCTTCAACGGTGATCAAATACGCAGGCACACCCACCTTGCGCAGGGCGTCCCGCAAAACGACAGACTGCTGATGCGGCACCAGGGGATCCTTTGTGCCGTGGACCAAAAGGAACGGCGGGTCATCCTTGGAAACAAAGGTGATGGGCGACGCCTGACGGGCTTTGTCAGGATTATCGGGGATGGCACCCCCGATCAGGCGGGATTCCGGCGAATCTGGAGCGTAGTGCTTGATCTGGCTGGGATGATCCCCGAT
>NZ_JACIYL010000179.1 GCF_014359955.1 Thermogutta sp.
GCCGGCTGAGAAAAGAATCTGATAGACCGAGCCCCAGCCGAAGTACTTGCCGAGGATGATGACATGATGCCCCGTGAACGCGAGCGACGAAACGAGACCGCCCATTTCGGCAGGCACAAAAAGCCGTAATTTTCCAAAAATAAATCCTCTCCAGTAGTATTCTTCCAGAAAAGAATGTGCCACCGAGATGACGGCCGCGAAGCATAAAAATCGAATCGGCGTGTCTATTCCAAAACCGATCATCTTTTTCTCAATAACCGCGGCAGCTTCGCTGAATACAGCCGTGGACCTGAAAAGAAAGGCATAGAGTAGCCCCATTCCCAAGGCCACGCCGATTCCAAAGCCCAATCCGGCGAAAACCTCGGTGCGTGTTGGAACAGGAATCCGAAGAGAAATCCGATCGATGTAGAAGAGCCAGACGGCAGGGAAGAGCATCACCAGCTTCGCCAGGGCATAAAGGGTCTGCTGGACCCAGGGAGGTAATGCTTCGGCCAAAATAAAATACCCCACGGCCGATACCGTGGGGGTTATCATCAAAAACACCAGCACCAGGGCAAGTGCCCAGCGTTTCAGACCGCCTTCAGCAACGGCTTCCATGGATCAACCCTGGAGCACGGGCACCGCCGAAGGCTGTATGGTCCGGGTTGGGGTGATCAACGGGTACTTGGGGCCCGGAGGAGCATCGTAATATTCCAGCGGACCCACGGCCAACTGGTAGAGCCAGTGTCGGGCATTCCACACCGACTTCATGACGCCAATCATGCCGTGGATTTGGGTGAAAACTCTCTCAGTCCAAAGGGGATCGAACCGTCCCAGGGCCCGTAACAGGTTGAGGGGATTATAGAACGCGATATAGCCGGCAAGCATGTTGAGTTGCCTTTGCAACGGGCTGGAATGCGCGGTCGCAATGGCACGATTGCCGTCGTAGTGATAGTCCTCAATGGGTTTCCCCGCCACTCGCTTCAGGACGATGCCATCCTGATAGGGCTTTTCGTACCCTCGGCTTCCCACGGAAGGAGTGAGCAACGTGATCTGGCACGTGATGGCACCCTCTTTTCGCAGGAAACCCACCTGATTGAGCAGCCCGCGGAGACTTCGCCAGGTCCACAGCGGTTGATTATCGTGATGCATCATCATCGGCATAGGGGCGATCCCGTGCTTGATGAGCTCACGGAAGACCGTGATGGTCTTCTCCGGCGACTGTCCTTTCTTCACAAGATCCGCGGTGAGGTCCTCGATTCCAAACCAGATGCTCCGCAGGCCTGCCTTTCGGGCGAGGGGGATCAGATCCAGGTTCTTGTGGACGTCGAATTCCGTGGCCTCTGTCCCGAAAATGATCGACTCGCCCAGCGGCTTATGGTCGATCTCGGCCTTGGCCATCACGGAGAAGATTTCTTCCACCGTTTGCCGATTGTTGAAGAAGTTGTCGTCAGTGCCGAAGAAGAACCGGATTCCCGACCGTTTGTAAATTCCGGTAAATTCCTCCACCAACCGTTCTGGACTGCGGAACCGGAACGTGTCCTGATTGTAAGCCGGAATGGGGCAATACGGGCAATGGAATTTGCACCCGTGGGTTGTGATCACCGCGAGGACCTTGGCGTACTTGCCGAGTTTCTCCGCAGGGAGGGGCTCGGGAGAGAGCGTCGCCCTCTTGTGAGGTGGCTCAAACAGCTTCAGGGCATCGAAGGGCAGAGGGAGTTCATCCAGATTCTGCACGAGACGCTGGATACCGGTATCGATAAGGTACTCTGGATGGCCGCGCGGCGGATCCGGCCGAAAGACCAGCCCGTGGATGTCATTTAGCAATCCTTCTTCTCGAACCCGTTCAAACGCCGATCGGATGTGCTCTCCGGGCAGCTTGTTTTCAAGAATTCGGTCGAGCAGTTCGAGAAGGACGTACTCCTCGCCGGTGCACACCACGTCCGCGCCGACCGTTCCGTCTTCAGAAAGGCCAAATAAATCCCAGGGTTCGTAGATCGCCTTGGCACCGCCGGCGATAATGAGCGGGCGTTGGTCGCCCAGCGTCCAGGCATCCCGAATCAGATCATAGGCCCGCGCGCTGTGAATCTGCATGCTGGAGATCAGCAGCAATTGAGGAATTTCGCCATCGATTCGGGCCTGACTGGGACGGATATTCGGATTCCACTGCTGCATAACCACGCGAATTTTGTGGAATCCAGCCGCATACATGGCTGAGGCAAGCGCCCGGGGCGCACCCGGGATCATGATGTCCTGGACCATCACGAACGGCCCGATGCTTGTTCTGCGGTCAAAAGCGTAAATGATGAGCGTGGGGATGTCTTCTTTTAACGCCCGTTCCCGCACACTGCGTTCGAGCTCACGGTATTTTCCGGGTACGGTAAAACGGTCGTTTTTAGCACGTTTGGGTAGTTCCACTGGAAGACCTCCATCCTCAAACCTGTAACACCTATCAAACCCACCTCCGCCGACTTCCAACCGACCTTCACAATTGCCCGGCTGGAAAAAGGCTTGTCGGAATTATACGCGTCTCCTGGTTGATTGCCAGTACGTCATTCCCTATCTCTTGAGTCATCTATCCAATGCAGGGTCTTATGAAACCATCAAATACCCGGCATCCCGTATTTTCGCGAAGGTTGTTCTGGTCTTGACTCCCCTTTCCTTTCCACGTCGGCTTATGGGAGCCTTCGGCCAGGACCGTACTGCCAATTGAGCTTGTTATTATGAACCGAAGAGAAGATGCCATGCAACTCGGGTTTGTTCCCGCCCGTCGCTAAAATCGTTACGCTTTGCCTGTTTGCCTAAATGTGCAACGCGTAGAAGGTAAAGGTATTAGAGTCGAAACAGAAGCCGAAGTGCGCGCTCGCATGGGTCCGGCGGTTCCGGGTCGGGAGACGAGCCCCAGGCTGGTTGGCCGTTCCAAGCGACCAGCGAAGAAGCAATTCACAGGGCGTCGCCGTCGCGATCGCGTGTTTCCAGCTCCGCTTGCGGTTCCCCCACGACTTCCACCTGAGGCACCCTCCCAGGGACGTTCAGAAGGAAGATACCAGCAACACCGGGATGCTGTTCACAGAACCTTCGGGCCCCTTGCGGACCAAGGATGAAGAACGCGGTTGCCAGTGCGTCCGCCTCGGCCGCCGTGGGGGCAACCACCGTCACACTCAGTACTTTATCGGCAGGATAGCCGGTGCGGGGATCCAAAATGTGGCCGTACCGTTTTCCCTTGTGCCAGAAAAACTGAAGCGCTGTACCGGAAGTACCGAGTCCCTGGTTTTTCAGCCAGACTTGACCGACCCGCCGCCCCGGATGAAGGGGATCACTCAGCCCGATGGGCCATCCGTGGGGACCGTCCGTGTCCTCGGATAATGGAAGTTCCCAGGAGTCCCCGAGGGCGAAGACGCTGCTCAATCCCCCGTGAAGAGCGAAGTCCTGAATACCTGCCTCGGTGATGACCTTAGCCAGACGATCAAGGGCATATCCTTTGCCCACGCTTCCCAGGTTAAGAGCCACCCCGGGCTTGTGGAAGCGGACGGTTTGCCGCGAAGCATCGAGTTCCACCCACCGCCATCCGCAGAGTTCCCTCGCTTCCTCCACTTCGGACTGGCTGGGAAGTCTCCCTTCGCGGCGGGCAAATCCCCACACCTGCCAAAGGGGAGCCGCTGTGATGTCGAACGCCCCGTCTGTTGCCTCCCAAAGCCGGCGGCAATAAACCAGCAGTTCCCACAGTTCGGGCGACACCTCCACATCCCGATGGAGGGCCTCGGCATTGATCCGTCCGAGCTCTCCCTGGGGGCGAAAGAAGGACATCATGTCCTCCAGCGGTTCCAGCAGATCCAGGGCTGTCAATCCGACTTCGATGGCATTTTCGTACTGGCCCAGGTTGAAAAGGACCTGAAAATCGCTGGCCATGGCCCGCCGACCTAACTGCAATTTGTAGGCTCCACGTCGCGGATGTGAAGATCGAGCGGCAGCCGTCGGCGGATTCGAGGTCTCCGCATCGGCGGGGGGGAGCGTGGGGGCATCGTCGAGTTGTCCGCGAGTCAGCCGTCGCAAAAAGTCGCGGCGATTGCCTTCTGTTGCCATGGATACAAAAGCCCCAGGAGTTCCACGATTGCTCAAACACCAGCGCGGCACAGCGAACAAACGTTTTTCCGGTGAAGGGGGTGAGGAACCAGCGGACCAGGCGCCGGTAGAGATCCACCGGCCGAGTCTCTCTTTCGATTTTACAAAACTTCTGCCTCGACAGGCGCGTTTTCAACAGCGACTGGAGCAGAGCGGATGCTTTTGCCGAGCAAAGAGTGCTGGACTGAACTGATCGAGTTTCGTCGCTTCCTTGCTCGAATGTGTGGCAAGGGGTGGATTACTCCTGTGATCTTTCCTGGCCGGCGGATTCACGCGTTTTGCGGAGCCTGAGGATCAATTGTACTTCGCCTACCGGCAGTCCGGTGCGACGGGCAATCTCCTCAGGGTCGTAACCGTAGTCCGCCAGGGTGTAAATTTCATCGGCGGGTCTGGTGTCGCGTCCCGGGCTTTCCGCAGCGATGGTGCTCTGTTCTTCGGGTTGCGCAAGGTTCGGCGGGGTATCCTCAGACGTGGGGACAGGCTGCGCCGCGGCCTCGGAGGGTGAGGGACCTGGTTCACCACTGGCAGGGCCCTGCGGGACATGGAGGGCTTCCGAAGACAAAAACCCGGCCGCCTGCGTTTGACGAAGCTGCTCGGTGGCACGCAGGGCTGCTTCAAGTCGGGCAGCGGCTCGATCGGCTTCCCGAACCAGGTTTTCCAGAAGTCCCAGTTTGCTGGTAATTCGGCCTTCGATGTCCCTGGCGAGTTCGTGCATACGAACTTCCCAATCGGTGACCGTGGAAGGATGCGGCGTGTGGCCGGCACCATGCGCAGAACCTGCGGAACCGCCCAATCCCGGCTCCTCTCTGCTCGAGGGGGGGACCTGCCGACCGCTGCGACGCTGCATGCGGATAAGAGAAAACCAGATGAAAACAATTGCTAAGGCCAGCGCGATCCACGACAGGGTGCTGTTGTCGAGGGCAACGGGCACTTGAAGCATAGGCCCCATGGCTCCGCTCCTGTCAACCAGTTTTGGGGGAATGCTCGTCTTCCACCTGGGGTCCGCCGCACTGCTGGAAAGCTGCTTCAGCGGCTTGGTAAACTTCCCGCAGGGGGATCTGATGCCGCCGTGCGATTTCGCGGCAGGCATCAAATTCCGGCGAGAACTCGCGAGCTCCACCCGGCAAGACCCGCACCTTGCCCCGGATTTCTCCCCAACGTGTCTTGACACTTGTGACCTGCCGTGGCAGTACGTGGCGCTCGACCGGCCAGAAGCGCACCCCCAGCGTTGTCGTTTCCCGGAACAAAAGCGATTCCACAGCGGGCACCAGTCCCTCGTTGCAGAGGACAGTGAGTTGGACGCCCGGCCGATTTTTCTTCATCTGGACTGGTGTCGTGAAAAGATCGAGAACCCCCAGTTCCCACAGCCTTTCCAGAGTATAACCGAGGACTTCCGCGGAAAGATCATCATAGTTCGTTTGCACGACCCAGATACGGTCCCGGAGAACGGAGGGCGACGCTTCCTTTGGACGGGCGAGTTCTCCTACGAACAGGCGAAGCACATTCGCGCGATGGGGGATGTCCCGAGATCCAGCCCCGTAGCCAATGCTTTGAATTTCCATGGCGGGGAGCGGACCAAAGGCCTCCGCAAATGTCGTGATCAAGGCTGCGCCGGTCGGCGTCGTCATTTCCATCTGCACATCGCAGGGAAGCAGTGGAACGCCCCGCAGCAGTTCTGCCGTCGCCGGAGCAGGCACGCTCACCTCTCCGTGGGCGATGCGGACGGTTCCACCCCCGGTCGGAATGGCTGATGCGTAAACGGCCTCAATCCCCAAATAGTCGAGCCCGAACACGCTGCCCACAATATCCACAATGGAATCGGCAGCGCCTACCTCATGAAAATGGACTTTTTCCAGGGGCACTCCGTGGACCCGGGCTTCCGCTTCGCCCAGTCGCGTGAAGACCTTGATGGCCTGTTCTTTCGCCGATTCAGAAAGCGACGAGCGGCGGATCATCTCTACGATGTGATGGAGGTGCCGATGATGGTGTTCGGCGGGCGTGTGGACCACAACCTGGGTTGCGCGAAAACCGTTCTTGCGCACTTCCCGAGCTTCCAGGCGGCAGTCGGGCAAACCCAGCGAATCGACAACCTGCTGGATGGCGTCGACGGGCACACCCGCATCCACCAGCGCACCAAGGACCATATCGCCGCTGATCCCACTGGAGCAGTCGAAGTAGGCGGTTTTCATCGGAGTGTAAGTCGAGTGAGGAAATGCGTTACTGGCCGGCAGCGCCCAAAAACGAAAAAACTTATTTCTGAACGGTGGTTAACTGTTAAAACCGGGCGTGATCTTCTGGTGATTCTAAACGAGCCCTGGGGCGAAACAAGCCCAAGCGGGACGCGATAGGGGCAATTCATGAATGGCCCCCACAACGCCGGAGGGACGTGCCTGTCAAATCCGCATATCGGAGGGACCCGCTTGTCGGGTCCGCCTTTCGGAGGGACGTGCTTGTCACGTCCGATGAACACCGATTGACGCCCCATTCTTTTGCCCCGGGCACGACACGCGTGCCCCTCCGAAGGATTTCTCGGAGGGACCTGCTTGTCAGGTCCGCCTCTCGGAGGGACCCGCTTGTCGGGTCCGCCTTTCGGAGGGACGTGCTTGTCACGTCCGATGAACACCGATTGATGCCCCATCTCTCCTCGCCGGGCACGACAAGCGTGCCCCTCCGAAGGATTTCTCGGAGGGACCTGCTTGTCAGGTCCGCCTTTCGGAGGGACCC
>NZ_JACIYL010000018.1 GCF_014359955.1 Thermogutta sp.
AGAAGCCAGTCATGAATATTCTCAAAGTTAAAAGGCTCCCACAAAAGCCGCGAGGGATCAGGCGTTTTGCCGATTGTCAGCCTGCCCCTGCCCCGAGTATGATGAGCTTAAACCGAGGATGTGCGCGGTTGACGCGGTGGGGCCATCTCAAACCGGGGCAACCGGGGTGGTTGTGTTGCGCAGCGAAGGAATCCCCTCGACCTGAAGGGTCATCGACCGCTTTCACCCCGTCAGGCCGCATCACTCGAGCAGGGTTTTCTCCATCTGTTTCTTGAGGGGCACACTCGTGAGGATTTGAGTTTATGTTTGAGAAACTCCAGGCTGGTCTGTACGAAGCGATCCGCACCCTGGCCGGTCAGGGCAAGCTCACGGAGTCCAATATGCGGGAAGGGCTGCGGCTTGTCCAGCAGGCCCTTCTAGAAGCCGACGTGAGCATGCCCGTCGTCAAGGCCTTCATCGAAAAAGTTTCGCAGGAGGCCCTGGGCGAGCGGGTCATGCGGTCCCTGCGTCCCACCCAGCAACTCCTCACCATTGTTTATGAACAGCTTGTCGCTCTCATGGGCCCGGTGGATCACGATCTCCATCTGAAACCGTCGGGTTCCACCATCATGCTGTGCGGTCTTCAGGGGTCTGGTAAGACGACGACGGCCGCCAAACTGGGACGTTACCTTCAGCAACGCGGTTATAAACCGATGCTCGTGGCGGCCGACCTCCAGCGCCCCGCCGCGATCGAACAACTCCAAATCCTCGGCGAAAAGATCGGTGCGCCGGTGTATGTTGAAAAAGGCGCCACCGATCCGCTTGTCGTCTGTCGCAACGCCCTCCGACAGATGCCCGCCCTCGGAGCAAACGTGGCCATTCTCGATACTGCCGGCCGACTCCATGTCGATCAGGCCCTCATGAATCAACTGGCGGCCATCGACCGCCTCATCCAGCCTGATCAGGTTTATCTGGTTGTGGACGCCATGACGGGCCAGGATGCCGTGAACAGCGCCCGGGCGTTCCACGAAGCCCTCACGCTCAACGGGGTGATCCTCACCAAGCTGGACGGTGATGCCCGAGGTGGGGCCGCCCTTTCTGTGAAGTACGTCACCGGTGTCCCGATCAAATTCATCGGAACAGGTGAAGGAACCGACGCCCTCGAGGAGTTCCACCCCGAACGGATCGCCAGCCGAATCCTCGGCCAGGGCGATTTGATGACGCTCATCGAACAGGCCCGGCAGAAAATTGATCAGGAAGAAGCCCTCCGGCAGCAGGAACGACTCCAAAAAGGCGAATTCACCCTCGAGGATTTCCGTCGCCTTCTGGAGCAAACGACCCGACTGGGTCCACTCAACCAGGTGATCCAGCTCGTGCCGGGCATGTCGCAGTTGCTCCACGACATGGGTGACGACGTGGACACGGACCGCGCTTTCCGGCGACTTTGCGGCATCATCGACTCCATGACGCCGGAAGAGCGGCGCAAGCCGGAGATCATCGATCTGAGCCGCCGTCGCCGCATCGCCGCCGGAGCGGGCGTCAAACCCCAGGAGGTCGCGGAGCTCATTCGCCTGTTTGAGCCGATCTCACAGATCATGCGGGAAATGGCCAGCCAGGGACTCCGCGGTCGAATGCAGATGATGTACCAGCTCATGACCCAGGCAGCCAAAGACCCCGGCGCCATTTTCCGGGGCGTGAAAGGCAGCACGGGCAAGCGGCTCCGACCCGAGGAAAAAGCCAGGCTCCGCAAACTCCGCGAAAAAGAACTCAAGCGGCGGCGTAAAGAGAAACGCGGCCGATAACACTTTCGGCCAACGCCGCGCAACATCGCTCCAAGCGATGGCGCTGAAGTTCACGCAGTCTCCCAAAAGTTTCACCGGGCACGACAAGCGTGCCCCTCCGATCCGAAGGAACCTGTTCCGGAGGGACCTGCTTGTCAGGTCCGCCGGGCAACGTTCGATCATCCATTCTCTTTCACCGGGACTGAAGTCCCGCGCTCCATATGGAGTGCGGCGATTTATCGCCGCTTTTTGGTGAAGGCTTTAGCCTTCACCACGTGGTTCCGGAGGGACCTGCTTGTCAGGTCCGCCGGGCAACGTTCGATCATCCATTCTCTTTCGCCGGGGACTGAAGTCCCGCGCTCCATATGGAGTGCGGCGATTTATCGCCGCTTTTTGGTGAAGGCTTTAGCCTTCACCACCTTGGCGGTGTGTGGTGTTTTGCCGCAATCACGAAAGCTGCTCCCTGGTAGGGGCCATTCATGAATTGCCCCTACCAACATTGACCGTTTCACTGTCCCGGGCAGCGCGCCATGCCGGGAAAAAAGAAGCCACAAGACAACCTGCCGAGAAAGAATAAAACGGCCGGGGGCGCCTCAAGGTGATTCATGGCTGCCAACTCAGCGGGCTCGGCGGCAGGGTCAGCGCACGGACGAAGACGAGCTTGCCGTGCTACCGCCGCGACCCTGGTGTTTCCCTGAGGACAAACCGTCGTCAGCCCAACTCAAAGGTGCATATCCTGCATGGGGAAGAATCGGCGAACCACATCCCAGATGCTCCAGGCTGACGCATCGGTGCCCCGCGGCCGTTCATTTATCCAGATACTGCTTTCTGACGGATCGCCCTCTGCGCGCCCGAGCGGGAAGCCTCGTGCCTCTCACCCGAAGCCCCATTTCACACCGACGACCGTGACGGTGCCCTGTCCCTGCGATCCTAACCGTGATCGCCAGTCCAGCTCCGTCTCGAATCAGGCAGGCAATGGCTGCATGGTCAAAACGAAAAACCTGCTGATAGTGTACCCGCCCGACGGCCCTTTGCAAGTCGGCCCAGCAAGAAATTTTTCTCGCTCATCCCCACTTTGTGCATAGAGAACCCATTTCATTCGGCAGGACGCAATCAGGTTACGCGTCCTTTCTGCAAAGCGTGACCGGAGCAGCTTGCTTACTTTCTGCTGTTTTAACCCTATTGGGGCCAACGCACGATGCGGAAGTCTTCGAACCGCATCCAGTGCTCTTCGTTTTCCGGGCCATGGTAGCACTGGAGGCTGATCTCGTCATTGGCGGGCTGGGGAAGCGTGCCCTCGGCCGCGGTGAGGAATTCCTTCTCTCCCGCCGGGCGATACTGCGCAATCCAGTGGTCCCCTTTCACAATCAGCCGCAGGCGGATAGGAACGTTTTCCACCGGCTTCCGTCCGGGAATGATGTAAATCCCCCCGTCAATCCGTTCTTTGACGAGCTTGAAGACAGGTTTGCCGTCCACGTACCAAGTGATGCCCAGTTGTTCATACTGGACCGTCGGCGGCGTGAGATTGGAAACCGTCACTTCTACCGCGAACGCTCCAGTCGAACGGTCCGGCGCCGGTCGCAAGAGCGCGTTTTTGACCGTGTTGGCATCACCGGGCAGGGCGCGGATTTCCAGACCACCCTCCCGAATCCGCCATGCTCCCGGCTGTTCCCGAAGCCACCTCCAGCCCTCCGCCAGCTTTCCTTCAAATCGATCTGCAAAGATGACGTTTCCGCCTTCACCGAAGACCGCCTTCGTCCCCGGCATCGCAATGACGGCGGCCAAACCGAGGATCCCACACACCCAGGCGCGCATCGGATGAGCTCCTTCCGAATGAACAGCAACAGGGCCATCAGTCATCGAGACCAATGAAGCAAAACCACAATCGCACCGATATTTTGGCAACTGCACGTCCTAAAGAAAAGCCATATGGCTTAACAGGCATCGAATATCGCTTTCAACAGATTCTCGGCATTTGTTCTCCTGAGAGGAGATCCAATACGCGTGAGCCGCCCAGGGCCGTCCGCAGTTCCACCACACCGGCCGGGGCAGGCCGGACTTCGCCGATGATCTGGGCGCTGGCACATCCGGCCTGCTGACGCAAAACCGCCAGCAACTCCTCCGCCGCGTCGGCCCTCACCACCGCCACAAAACGGCCTTCATTCGCCACGTAGTAGGGATCCAGTCCAAGCAGTTCGCAGGCCGCCGCTACCGATGGCTCCACCGGAATCACCTCCTCGTGGATGAGCATCGCCACATGGGCATCCATAGCGAGTTCGTTGAGTGCGGAGGCCAGCCCCCCACGTGTCAAATCCCGCAGACAATGGATGGCTTCAGCGGCGTGCTTGACCATCGCCCGAACCACCCGGTGAAGCGGCGCACAATCACTCGGCAGGGCGTTGTCGAACTGCAGGCCTTCCCGAACCGACATAATAGCGATGCCGTGGCGGCCGACGTCGCCTGAGAGCAGGATCCTGTCCCCCGGCCGAATCCGCGACGGGGAAATGTGCACGTTTTCGGGGATCCAGCCCAGCCCCGTCGTGTTGATGTAAATGCCGTCCCCTTTCCCGCGATCGACGACCTTCGTGTCGCCCGTGATGATGCGGACCCCTGCCTCTTCCGCGGCCTGCCGCATGGACTGCACCACCCGGCGAAGCGTTTCCAGGGGCAGTCCTTCTTCGAGAATGAATCCAGCACTCAGCCAGAGCGGTTTGGCGCCCGACATCGCCAGATCGTTCACCGTGCCGAAGACAGCCAGCTTGCCGATATCTCCACCGGGAAAAAAAAGCGGACTGACCACAAACGAATCGGTGGTGAAGGCCATCCGCGTTCCATCGCCCAGGCGGATTTCTGCACTGTCATGCGGCGGCTCGCGCAGACCCTCGCTCGTCTCGCCGGCATGGCGGAACTGCGTCAGAAACAGGTCGGTGATCAATTGTCGCATGAGTCGGCCGCCCCCGCCGTGCGCAAGCTGAATCGTGTCCGATGAGCTGAGCGGCAACGGACACGAAAAGCCACTCCCGTTGAAAGAGCTTTCACTCATGGCAGAGCTACCTCTTTCGGAAAAGATATTCGAATTCTCGCCCGTGCCGTCTCGCCTTTCAGGCGTCAACCTTCCGCTCAAGACGCAGGCATTTCACCGCTCTGCCATTATACGGCTCTTGTCTCCCCAACCGCATCCCCGGCTAAAGCCGAATGTGGAGTGCGGGGCTTCGATCCCCGGGGAAAGGCAATGGATGATCCAACGTTGAAAAACGGACCCGACAAGCGGGTCCCTCCGAGAAAAGCGCGTCCAGGCTACGCGGCTTCGCGGGTAGTTGCACGGTAGGGGCAATTCATGGATGGTCCCTACCAAAAGGGACGCTTTCCACGGCGTCCGATGAACCCTCGGAGGGGCACGCTCGTCGTGCCCGGCGAAGCGGCAATTGATGATCGAAAGTCAAACGACGGACGTGACAAGCACGTCCCTCCGAGGGGTCGGAGGGGCACGCTCGTCGTGCCCGGTGAAGCGGCATGGATAATCGAACGTCGAACGACGGACCCGACAAGCGGGTCCCTCCGAAGAGGTTCCTCCGCAAAATCCCCTCACATTCAATCTTTAACGCGAGGGATTAACGAGAACGCGTTAAACCTCCTTAGCATCAATCCATTTCATCATCTTGCGGAGCTTACGCCCTACTTCTTCGATCATGTGGGCACGGGCTTTCTTCCTGAGGGCCTTGAACATCGGGGCGTTGGCCTTGTTTTCCAGGATCCACTCCTTGGCAAATGCACCATTCTGGATTTCTTTGAGGATCTTCTTCATCTCCGCACGGGTTTGCTCGGTGATGATCCGTGGGCCGCGAGTATAATCGCCGTATTCAGCGGTGTTGGAAATGCTGTACCGCATGTAGCTGAGACCGCCCTGATACATGAGATCGACGATCAGCTTGAGTTCGTGCAAGCACTCGAAGTAGGCCAGCTCGGGCTGATAACCGGCCTCGACAAGCGTTTCAAAAGCGGCACAGATCAACTCGCTGACACCCCCACACAGGACTACCTGTTCGCCGAAAAGGTCAGTCTCGGTTTCTTCGGCGAAGGTCGTCTCGATGACCCCTGCCCGGGTACCGCCGATTCCTTTCGCGTAGGCCAGCGCCAGCTTGAACGTTTCCTCGGTACCGTTCGGCCCATTGGCCACCAGACAGGGCACCCCGCCCCCTTTCACGAATTCCGAGCGCACGAGATGTCCAGGACCCTTGGGAGCCACCAGGACGGCTGCCACGCCCTCGGGAATATCGAACTGCCCGTAATGCACGTTGAATCCGTGAGAACAAACGATGACGTTCCCCGGCTTGAGATGAGGCCGAATCGAAGTGCGGAAAACGTCGGGCTGAATTTCGTCGGGGAGCAGGATCGTCACGACATCGGCCTGCTTGGTGGCCTCCTCCGCGGAAACCGGTTGGAATCCGTGCTCCACCGCCAGCTTGTAATTGGGAGTTCCCGGCAACTCCGCAACGATCACCCGAACGCCGCTGTCCCTCAAATTCTGGGCATGGGCGTGTCCCTGCGAGCCGTATCCGATGATGGCTACCGTCTTCTTCTGCAGCAATGACAGATCCGCATCCTGGTCATAGTAAATCTTGGCTGGCATGGTTTTGCTCCTGATTCAAACTCGGACTGTGCCCCCGCAGGCGTGGCGTTCTACGTCAACCGGAGCCAGTGGGGCAACGAGAATCCGCCAACACTTGACCGTCGTGGTTATCGGAATTCCTGAGCGAAGAAGTCCCTCGCACCATTGCAATGCGGCCCGTTCGCACGAGTTCAAGGATGCCGAACGGCCGCATCAACTCGATGAATGACTCGACTTTCTTCTCCTGGCCGGAAATCTCGATGATCATACTCTCCGGTGCGACATCGACAATGCGTCCGCGGAAGATTTCCACCAGCTCGCGGATTTCTCCACGCCGGTCCGGGGGGGCCGACACCTTGATGAGCATGAGGTCACGCTCCACATAATCTCGGGAGCTGATGTCATCCACCCGAACGACGGTGACGATCTTCTCCAGTTGCTTTCGCACCTGCTCGATAACGGCATCGTCCCCGACCACGACGAAGGTCATCCGGGAGAGCCGCGGATCTTCCGTCTCGCCGACGGCCAGGCTGTCGATGTTGTAGCCACGTGAGGCGAGCATCCCCGCAATATGGGAGAGCACGCCCGGTACGTTCTGTACAAGAGCCGAGAGTATGTGTCGCATAGTATCCTCGTCCGTCTGTCCGTAAAAGCGCTATCCTAACCTTGGGGGGAGGCTGCGACAAGTGATGGTCAGCCCGACCAGACCACCCGGCCGGGGTCTTAGCACACGGCTTGGATGAGGGACACTCCAAACCAGGCTCGGGTTCGCTTTTCCCCGTACCGTCGAGGTGCGTGCCTGCCGCCCGGTTTGGCGGGACGCTGAGCGAGCTCCGAGCGGGCACGACAAGCGTACCCCTCCGAAGGACATCCCAGAGGGATGTGCCTGTCAGGTCCGCTTCTTCGGAGGGATCTGCTTGTCAGGTCCGCCGTTTAACATTGGATCATCCATTGCGCGGTCACCGGGCACGACAAGCGTGCCCCTCCGGACGGGAGGTAGGGGCAATTCATGAATTGCCCCTACAACATATTGGGCCTTGGGCGTCTTACAGGTCCCACCAGACCGACGATACCTAAGCCTTCCGATTCATTTGACTTTGGTTCCGTTCGGTGGCACACTATCCATCGGTCGTCATCTTTCCACGGCACACCGGCTGCTCGGGTAATGGCCTGGCCCGTCGGTACTGCCCAATTTCGTTTGAACGAAAAACCCCAAGATGTCTTACCCGAGCCTTCATGAGGACTGCTGAAATGCCACGAGACCCCGTTTTTTTCGTTTATCCTGCCGTTTTGGCACTAGTCTGGTCGCTCGCCTGCGTCGATTCCGTCGCTTTTCCAGACGAGCCGAGCGCTGCGCCACCCAAACCTGCCGGGGAAATCTCCCTTTTTGACGGTGTCACGCTGAACGGCTGGACGGTCAAATGCCGACCCCAGGACGGCGATAAACGGCATTACTGGAAGGTCGTCGATGGAACCATCACCGCTGAAGTTCCACCCAACAGCAATCACGGTTACATCTGGCTGGTCTCCGAGCAGGAGTTCGGCGACTTTGAGCTTCGGGTGAAGGTGCAGACTTACTCCACCTCGACGGGCAACAGCGGGATCCAGATCCGGAGCCGCTATGACGACGCCACCCATTACATGGATGGGCCCCAAGTGGATATCAATCCACCGGGACCGTGGCGATGCGGTTTTATCTACGACGAAACACGCGGGGCCCAGGTGTGGCTGTGGCCGGACGTCGGCCGCCCTGCCAATGCGAAGCCGGAACTCGCCCCCGCCGGGTGGAAATGGTATCATGCCGATTTTCCGGAAATCCGCGACGCGTGGAACGATATCCGCGTCGTCTGCCAGGGCCTGCGCATCCAGACCTGGGTCAACGGGGTCCCGGTGGCGGATTACGATGGTACCGGCCGACTCGATGATGAGTTCCACAGAAAACGGAACGTTGGAATTCGCGGTCATATCGCCCTGCAAATCCACCCCGGCGGAACCCTCCTCATCCGGTTCAAGGATATCGTCGTTCGGCCAGTGGGCGAAACCGGTGACACCCGCCCCTGAGCCTTCACCGGGCACGACAAGCGTGCCCCTCCGAACAATTTCCCGGAGGGACCTGCTTGTCAGGTCCGCCGTTTAACATTGGATCATCCATTGCGCGGTCATCGGGCACGACAAGCGTGCCCCTCCGAACGGGAGGTAGGGGCAATTCATGAATTGCCCCTACCCGGGATTATGCGCGCCTTCGGAGGGATGTGCCTGTCAGGTCCGTTTATCAACCTTGGATAATCCGCTCTCAATTCACTTGGGTTTTGGTAGAAGCGATTCATGAATCGCCCCTACCGACGCCACAGCGGGAAGGGACTACGGGCACGAGAAGCGTTCCCCCTTCATTCCGGCTTTCCCTCCGGGATGGATCTCGCTCCCACGCGAATCCCTCATGAAGATCCCCGTTGCCGCAGGAAAAGTAGGGACAAGCCAGGCGCTTTGGGTTTTCGCCCGGTCGGTGTACCATGAGGCATAAGGGCACCCAGCCCTGAAAGATTGCCACCCTCTTGCCATTGATCGACATTCATCACGATGGGCAAACAGCGGATTCCTCCCAGGCACGAGACACGCGGTCAGGATTCGGGCCACAAAACTGCTGGACCCCATAACCAGGAGAGGCGGTCTTCTGCTGGTGTGCGCGCCTTTTTGCTTGCGATGGTCACGCTCCTCCTTGTTGCCCGACCGCTTTTTCCCAGCGAGGGTGCCGACCTGGGCGATGACGTGGTGCCCACCATGTTGCTTTTCGGGGCTGTGCTCATTGGGATCGTGTTCAGCGTGGGCCGATCCGTGTGGCAGGCAAAACTTCTGAATGTGGATCTGGCCTTCCTCGTCACGGTTGCATGGCTGGTGCTGGCTGCGATTCGCGCCGTTCATTCAGGAACCGCCCGCCCCGCGATCAACATGCTCTGGGTGTGGGTGGGATACTATGTGCTCTGGCAGCTTCTCCGCCAGTTGAACCTCACCGATCGGGAACGCCGCGCGCTTCTGGCGGGAATGGCCGCCCTCGCCGTAGGTGTGGCCAGTTATGGCCTCTACCAGTATTTCGTGGAATTACCCCATTTACGGACGGCTTACCAGACTCGCCGCAGCGAACTCCTCCGCGAGCTCGGCTGGGATGACTTGCTCGAAGATCCCGTCGGTCTGGCTCAGTTTGAGAATCGGCTCTTCAGTCGGGAACCACTGGCCACGTTTGCGCTGACCAACTCGCTCGCCGGTTTTCTTCTGCCCTGGTGCCTTGTCCTCCTTACGACAATTGTCGGCCATGTCAAATCACTTCTTGACACCCCCATCGAGCCTCCCTCCGGCGCCTCGCCACCGCGCACGCACAACCCCCGCCAGGATGGGCGTCCAAGTAGGGCGTCGCGCTACCTGGCCTGGGCAACTCTTGCATTCCCCGTTCTGGGGATGGCCGGTCTTCTCTGCTGCCTGGTTCTCACCAAAAGCCGTTCCGCCTATATCGCACTCGCTTGTGGCATGGTGATCTTTCTGGTGATGGGAGTCTCCCTCCGCGCCAGGCTGGCACGCCGAGTGGTGACCGTCGTGATTACCCTGCTGGCACTGGCCTTTGGAGTGGCCATCGCCACGCGGGGGCTCGACTGGCAGGTCCTATCCGAGGCCACCAAATCCCTCGGTTATCGCTGGCAATACTGGCAGGCCACCGTGAGCATGGTCGCCGATCAGCCCCTGTTGGGCTGCGGACCGGGGAATTTCCGCTACGCTTACACCCGATACAAACTTCCCGAAGCGAGTGAAGAAATCTCCGACCCGCACAATTTTCTTCTGGAAGTATTTGCCACCGGGGGCATTCCTGCCGGGGTGTTTTTCGTCCTGGCCATCGGGCTGACTGTCTGGCACTTCAAACACATGCGATCGACTTCGGCTGTCAGCTCGTCGGCGAGCTCACCGCGTTTCTCGGTCGTCCCGCTCGCAGGCGCGTCGGAAAGGACTGTTTCTTCCCGCCGCGATCAACTGTGGCCCATCGCACTGGGATGGTTGCTGGCCTGGCCGGTGGGTTACTGGCTGGGATTGCTCAGCTCGGCCCCTCAGGACCTGACGTTCCTGCTGGTGGGACTTCCTGTGGCCATTCTCGTCGGGCTGGGACTCTGGCCGTGGATTCAGGCGAGCAGTCTGGTCCCCGGAACCCTCGCCGCAGCGCTGGCCGCCATCGGCATCAACTGGCTGGCGGCGGGCGGACTCACGTTCCCTGGTGTCGCGGGCAGCTTCTGGCTGCTCTGGGTGCTGGCAACGGATCGTCCGGCCGATGAGTCCAGGAAGCAATCGCCCACCGAGAAGCAACCGTTTAGCGACTGGTCGGATCGGCTCCGCCAACTCGCTTCTCCTCAGGGCCTTTCCGTGACGCTTCCCACCTGGGCGGGATTTGCCACTCTGGCAGCCTTCGGCCTGCTCATCGCGGCGTTTTACATCACGGCTTATTCACCTGTGCTCCAGGCCCGGGGTCTTCTCGCCCAGGCCACTGCCGCCCGGCGATTCTCCATCGACCGTGCCAGGCAATTCTGTCGCCTGGCGGCCGAGGCCGACCCCTGGGCGTTCGAGCCCTGGATGCGGCTGGTGGAATTGTGGCAGGCGGAGGGTCCCGCACCCCCGCCGAAGACCGCAGAGGCCTCCCACAGCAAGCCCCAAGCTGCGGACCTCGCCACCTTACTAGAGAAATCCACCTCGCCGTCTCCTCAGGAGCGAGCCAGGGAGCTCGACACCTACGCCGCGGGACTCCTCCGGAGGGCCCCCAACCATCATGCGGCTTCGTGGGTTCTGGCTCTCGCCTATCAGCAATTGTTTCAGGAAACGAACGACCGTCGGGCGCTGGCAAAGGCCGTCTCTTTTGCCCGCCGGGCCATCGACCTTTATCCCAACCAGGCCCGCTATCATGCCGGGCTAGCCGAACTGTTGCGCACCATGGGGGATCGCGATGGGGCCAGGAAAGCCGCGGAAAAAGCACTCTGGCTCCACACCATCACTCCCCATGCAGACCGCAAACTTCCCGAGGAGACGGTGCAATTCCTGGAGAAACTCCTCGACACACCGTAGCCGGAAACGTCCGGCGTCAGGCGAGGATGCCTTTCACCACGTTTCCGGCGACGTCGGTGAGGCGGAACTCCCGTCCCTGGAAGCGATACGTCAATTTGGTGTGATCAATCCCCAGCAGATAGAGGATGGTGGCGTTGAGATCGTGGATGTGCACCGGGTCCTTGATGATGTTATAGCTGAAATCGTCGGTTTCCCCATACACAATGCCCGGTTTAACACCCCCGCCAGCCAGCCACATCGTGAAGCACCGGGGATGGTGGTCACGGCCGTAGTTGGTCTTGGTGAGGGTTCCCTGGCAGTACACCGTCCGCCCGAATTCGCCGCCCCAGACCAGGAGCGTGTCCTCCAGTAACCCCCGGCGTTTCAGGTCAATGATGAGGGCCCGGCAGGCCTGATCGATATCGCGGCACTGGAGGGGCAGGTCCCGCGGGAGGTCGTAATGGTGGTCCCAGCCGCGATGGAAAATCTGGACGAATCGCACATCCCGTTCCACAAGCCGCCGTGCAAGCAGACAGTTGGCCGCAAAAGTGCCGGGTTTCCGGGCATCCTCCCCGTAGAGTTCGAACGTCTCTTCCGGCTCCTGGGAGAGATCGGTGAGTTCCGGCACGGAAAACTGCATGCGGAACGCCATTTCATACTGGCTGATGCGGGTCTGGATTTCCGGATCGCCCAGTGCGTTGTAGAGTTCACGATTGAGCTGAACGACCGCCTGAACGGTTTTTTCTCGGGACTCAGCCGACACCCCGGGCGGATTGCTCAAATAGAGCACGGGATCCCCTTTCGATCGGAAGCTCACGCCCTGGTGGTACGAAGGCAGGAAACCCGCCCCCCACAACCGTTCGTAGATCGCCTGGGCGTCGCGCTTAGCGCTCCATGTGGAATGGAGCACGACGAACGTCGGCAGATCGCGGTTGAGGGATCCCAGCCCATATGACAACCACGCCCCCAGGCTGGGACGCCCCGGTATTTGCGAGCCTGTCAGGAGGTAAGTGACGGCCGGGTCATGATTGATGGCCTCCGTATGCATGCTCTTGATGATGGCAATCTCATCCACCACGGTGGCCAGGTGAGGAAGCAGTTCGCTGATCCACGCTCCCGACTGCCCATACTGCGCGAATTTATAAATCGACGGAGCCAGCGGAAACCGTTTTTGGCCCGAGGTCATGGTCGTCAGACGCTGTCCCATTCGGACCGACTCGGGCAGATCGGCGTCAAACATCTCGAGCAATTTGGGTTTATAGTCGAAAAGATCAAGCTGCGACGGGGCCCCGTTCATCACCATGTAGATGACCCGCTTGGCCCGGGGCGGATAATGGAGTTTTTGCAGCACGCCCGGGCGACCGGGCTGATGCTCCGGAATCGCTCCCGCGGCCGACGAGAACAAATTTTCATTGAGCAAAGACGCCAGTGCTATCGGCCCGAGCCCCCGCGCCAACCGACCGAAAAACTGCCGTCGCGTTTCCAGGAGCCGATATTCTTCGAAGGGATCCATGACATTCTCCCCTGGCCAAAAACGACCGTACTTTACGATTCTTCTCCCATACGGGTGTCACGGCTTGGTGATGGTTTCGTCCAAATTCAGCAGCGCGTTGCACACCATCGTCCAGGCGGCCAGTTCTCGCGCGGGAAGCTGCTCATCCCGAGGTGATTCTCCCACCTGGAGAAGCTGTTCCGCAGCCGGTGGGTTCTTCTCGAAGTAATCACGCTGCCACCGGTAAAGATCCAGAAGCACCGCCAGTTCGCTCGGTTTGGGTTCGCGACACGTCACCAGCTTGAAACCGTACTTCGCGGTGTCCCCAGGATCGCTGTATCCCTTATGCAACAAGCGTTCGGCCATTTTGCGGGCGGCCTCCACATACTGGACATCGTTCATCAGGTTGAGGGCCTGGAGCGGCGTGTTTGTGCGAGCACGTCGCATCACACAAGATTCCCGGTTGGGTGCGTCAAAAAGCACCAGTCCCGGTGGAGGTGATGTTCTTTTCCAGAACGTGTACAGGCTGCGGCGATAAAGTTTTTCGCCGTGATCCTGGACAAACTTCGCGGTATTGCTCGTCGTGTAGCCCACCGCTTCCCAGAGTCCTTCCGGCTGATACGGCTTGACACTCGGCCCACCGATTTTGTCCACAAGCAACCCCGAGACAAAGAGGGCTGTATCGCGGATTTCCTCCGCATCGAGCCGGAACCGTGGCCCCCGGGCAAGCAACCGATTTTCAGGATCCTTCGCCACCAACTCCGGACGGACCCGGGAACTTTGGCGATAGGTCGCCGAGGTGACCATCAACCGGAAGAGATGCTTCACATTCCAGCCACTTTCCCTAAACTCCACCGCCAGCCAGTCCAGCAGTTCCGGATGGCTGGGGCGTTCACCCTGGGTGCCGAAATCCTCGGAGGTCTTCACCAACCCTGTGCCGAAAATTTCCTGCCAGAACCGATTGACCGCCACCCGCGCTGTCAGCGGATGGTTGGGCTGGACAAGCCAACGCGCCAGGCCGAGCCGATTCGGTGGTGCATCAGGAGGCAGCGGCGGCAGCACACTGGGGACACCCGGCTCCACTTTCTCCCGCGGTTTCTCGTAGTCGCCCCGTTCCAGGACAAACGCCTCCCGGGGCTGCGGCAGGTCGGCCGACACCAGACTCACCGCGATCTCGCTCTCCAGTTCCTTGAGCTGTTTTTCCACCTCCGCCTGCCGGGCATGGAGTGGGTCAAACACCGCCCGCGTGTCCTCGTACACAAACTCCGCAAAGTAATCCCGCAGTTTGGCTTGTTCTTCCGCGCTCCGCTTGTCTGGCGATTTCTTGAGGATTTCCACGACGGGCTTCGGCCACGTGTCCTGATTGCCCTGCTTCACAACCGCTTCCCACCGCTTCAAACTGCGGAACTTCTCACCCGGTTGAATGGCCGTCGTCACGATGCCCGCCGCGTCCCAATAAACTGTTCCCCCGAACTGGGTGAAGGCCCAACCGTTGATCTGTTTTCCGGCATCCAAGCCCACATCTTTTGCTGGCACCTCAAGCCGAACCCACTGTCCGGCGGTCGGCAGATCGCCGATTCGTTTTCGGCTGGGGCTGCCACTCTGCCCCCACTCAATGAGGTCCTCGCCCCAAAATGCCCGATGCTCCCACGAGCCGTCGTTCCACTGGAGCATGATTTCCCGCGGCGGGTTCTTCGGGTCCAGATAGACGTGCACGAACAGCTTGTCGCCATCCGCCACAACCAGCGGTTGTGCGGCCTTGGTGAAGTAGTGCTGCGCGAGGCCCTCCGCCGTCCGACGCATGATCTTTTTCCCCGAGAAGGCCGCCGGCTCACCGGCCTCCACAAATTCCCAGGGATGTCCATCCGCCGACAACTGAGCGCCCGACGGCACCTCGTCATCAATCCACACGATCTCCTTCGGGCCAGACGCAGATCCGGATTCGCCGTCGCCCGGATCCTGGTAATCGACTTTCTCCAGCTCCTCACGAATCTCCTTTTGAATGGCCGCCAGTTGATCTTCCAGTGCCGCTTTCTTGGTCGCCTGCTCTGGCGTGGGGAGACTCACGATCGGCGGG
>NZ_JACIYL010000180.1 GCF_014359955.1 Thermogutta sp.
GCACACCTGTCGTTCGCTCTTCAGGGCCTGACAGAGAACCTCCAAAGAGGACCCCTCCCGATGGTCACACCCCAGAAGCACATCCACCGGTTGGCCAACAAGTTCATTCTCGCGAAAACCAAAGATTTCTTCCGCCGCCTCATTGATCGACTGAATCGTTCCCGATTCGTTAAGCGTCACAATGGCGTCGGCCGCCTTGCGCATGATGGTTTGAATTTGATGGTAGTGCTCCTCCTGCTCCCGAAGCCGCTGCTCGCGCTCAGCCACCACACTAGCCACCGCCTCGGCATGCGAGGTCTTCAACGTGATCCGTTCGTTAAGGAGCTGCTCCACATGCTTTTCGGCCTGGAGAAGTTTCTCCTTCTGTTGCCATTCCAACTCCAAGAGCAACATCGTGAGAATCTCCGCGGCCGGCATGGCCGAGTCATCTTCGTACCAATCTCGCCAGCCATCCTCAGCATCTTCTTTCAACCAGTCGTTCTCAAGAACAGCAGCCAAGACTTGCGGGGGCAATGTCCCTCGAAGCGGCCAGACAAGAAGGAATGAGGAGGGCTCGTTGGGAACCGCCAGGCGGTGCGCTCCGACTGTGGGGTCCGCATGTTTCACCAGGTCAGCCAATTTGTCCCAAACAGCCGGGGCGAGTGTGTTGATAAGTGTGGTTGAGGCCGTCGGTCCATCCCCCGGGCAACCGAGTGACTGAACCCACAGGGCTTTGCACCGTGCCAGGAACCCCGAACCAGATGTTCTGAAAGGCTGGGAGAAATTTCCCACCTCGGGATCCTGCCATTTGTCCAAAAATTCGCTCAGGTTTTCGGGAATAATGCCATCCATTTGTCACCTCGCTTCCGGCCGTCTTGCCTGTCGGTGCCATTCGCGCGATCCCTTCCGCGGTGGTCTTCACACTCCACAAAACCGATCTGCCCCCCGCCCGTCACAATTCGTACAACAGCGCGTTCTGTGCTATTTCCCGATCCAGGTCTTCGGCCAGGACAGCAATATCTGCCTTTGTGAGACTCAATCCCTGAAGGGCCCACGTTGGTACCCGGACGAGGTTGATTCCCACGGAAGGCATGCCTTTCAGAGTACAGATGAGGTTGGCCACGGCCACGCAGCGAATGATGTTAATCTGCTCGCCGCGATAAAGGGCCGCATTGTGATGAAAGGCGATCGCCGTTCGCACATTTTCGGGAAATCCCCATGCTCGGGCGACCGCCTCGCCCAGCTCAGCGTGATCAAATCCCAGGAACTGTCGCTCCCATTCGCAGAGAGACTTCTCCGGCGTGAGCGCCATAATCATCTGACGAAACCTGGGGTGCACATACTGATCTTCAAGGATGATGCCGATATCGTGCAGAAGGCCAGCCAGGAACGCATCCTCGAAGGCGGCGATTTTGCACCGCATGGCAATCAACCGCGCGCAAATGCCCACCGAAACAAGATGTTTCCAGAGATTGGAGCGGCGGTAGGGCTCCACACCCATATCGTTGCGAAACATTTCCGCCACGCTTGCGGTGAGTGCAATGTTGCGGATCTGTTTCATCCCAAGATAGGCGATGGCCTGCTGGAGGTTGGTAATGCGGGTTCGCACCGCGTAGGCAGAGGAATTCACATACCGCAACACTCGTGCACTTAGGGCAGCGTCCGTTTCCATGACCTCTTTAAGGTCACTGGCGCTTGAATCGGGATCGTTCGCCACTTCCAGCACCCGCAGGGCAACTTGCGGAATGGTGGAAATATCGTGCACGCGACGGACCACGCTTTCCAGAGGAGAACCGGTTGACGAGGAAACGGTGGTCATCTCCAATATCCCCTTATCGCTCTGGTTGAAGACGGATGGGTCCTCACGAATCGACGCTGCCTGCCCTAGAAAGTATAGGTCACGCCGTGGGACACCGAGCGGGGCAGAGGCCAGGTTCTTGTGGCTCGATCCCGTGCCCAGTCACAGTTCCCGAGTCGATCTTGGCCACTCATTTCCTGACTTACAACCGCGACTGATCAGCATCCCCGGCCATACCACCGGCCGGTTCCTCTTATCCCGCAGAGGCAGATTTCGCGGGATTTTCGAGAAACGCCGATGAGGTTTCGACCTGTTCAAAACGAGCGACAAAGACGCAGCTTACCGAATCACGCTAACCTACTGAGTGAGCGATTCTCCCCAGCGAACGACCAAGCGATTACCCACTGCCAGGCCATTTCGTCCCCTCTCAGTTCGCCGCGAAATGTTCGCCGGAAGCTGGCTAAGGAGGCCCCCGCAGCACTGACTCCGCAGCGACGCTGCCGTTTGTGACCTATTGTTTAACTGAAGGGAAAAACCGGGAGGCCTGAATATTCCGTGCGATGACCAGAACTGCCACCCGGCAATGAGGGATCCCTGGAATGCTGCTATTCTAGGGACAACCGGCAGTTCTGTACTGCACTGAGAGGCCCGAAAGATTCCAAACGCTGGCGCCAAGCCATAGCGGCTGAAGGACACCTTCTGTGTAAAACACGCCGCGGAGGTTGTTCATGAACGGGCAAAATGAAACGGTGAAACCTGTTGTCCCGGACCCGCTTTTCCAGTCTGTTGCGACAGCGGTCTCTGGTGGAATGCCTCCGGCCAGCGAATCCGCGGAGATACAATCGCAAGCCGACGCCTCTGTGGCCTCCCTCGTCGGGGTACTGAGTCGGATCAATGAATGCTTCCTCCGATCCTCCAGTGACGAGGTGTATTCCGAAGTTCTTGACGAAATCCTCAAGGCCCTCAAAAGTGAGTACGGGATCCTTGGCTACGTCGACCGCTACCAACGCCTTGTCTGCCCGAGCCTCACGCGTCACGTATGGGATCGCTGCGAGATGGCAGACAAGAAGATTGTGTTTGAACTGGACGAACTGGGCGGTGTTCTCGCGCAGGTCATCAAGCAGCGGATCACCGTGTGTGTCAATCAACCAGTTCCGACTCCCTCCGGCCATGTCCCTATCACCCGCTTTCTCGGGGCGCCTCTCATCGTGCAGGATCGGTTGGTGGGGGTCATTTTTTTGGCCAATAAACCCAGCGATTACACGCAGGAGGACGTGTGTACCCTCGAAATGATTGCCCGATTTCTGGCCCCCATCGTCGACGCCCATATTCGGGAGGAGCAGGAAAAGGAAAAGCGAATTGAGTACGAAAAAAGACTCGCCATCCAGGCACAACAGTTGAAGCGGCGCAATCGTCAGCTTGAATGTCTGGCCGGGCTCAGCGATCTGGCAGAACGGGGAGCCTCTATCGAAGAGATGGTCGAGCTGACCAGCTATCTCCTAGCCGGAGTATTTCAGGACCTCCCAAACGTTTATTCACGGATCATTTTTCGGGGGCAGGTTTATCAGGCTGAATCTTACGAAGAAACCGAGCACAAACTGAGTGCTGCCATCTTCCTGGCGGATGAATACGTGGGGGCAGTGGAGATATGCTGTCCCAAAGAACTTCTCGATGACGAAGGCTTCGCCGTCTATCGCATGTTTGTCAACGAACTCGCGGAGCGTTTGAGCACCGTTTTGACGCGCAAGAAAGTGGAAGAGGAAATCCACGCTTTCCGGCGACAAACAGAACTGGTTCTGGAAGTCACACGCACGGGATTGAGTATCGTGGATCAGGAGTGCCGCTTGATTTATGTGGACCCCTGGCGGCGGGCTGTTTATGGAGACTATCGTGGCAAAACCACGCACGAGTATTTCTGTGGAACGACCGAACCCTGCTGGGATTGCCCCACCGCCAGGGCCTTGCGAACTAAAATGCGGGTGACTCAGGAACGGATCATGCCTCGGGAAGGTAACCGGCCGGTGCAGACCACCGCGATTCCTTTCCTGGCTCCCGACGGCAAGTGGTATATCAGCGAAATCACGGTGGACCTGACTGACCGCAAGCGCTGGGAAGATCGCCTGGTGCAGGCCGAGCGACTCGAAGCCATCGGTCACCTGGCCGAAATACTCTCCCGCGAGATGAATTCCCCGCTTCAGTACCTGGAGCATAATTTGCATTTCTTGCGCGAAACCTGGTGCGAGATCAGCAAAACGTTGCAGCAACTGGCAGCACGAGCACGCGGATCCCTGACAACATCCGAGGAAAGTCCCTTGGACGAAGAACTGCTTACTCGGGAGTTCCCCGATGCGCTCGAGGAAACTCTTGCAGGTGTACGGCGACTTGCCAAAATCGTGCAAACCCTCAGGACTTTCGCCCAACCTGATGAAACGGAAAAGACGATTCAGGACCTCAATGCTGTTATCCAGGCCGCTGTCGACGTAACGTACTCCCATGTATCCAAGGTTGCCGACATCGTGACTGAATTCGACAGCACCCTCCCGCGTATCCCACTAGCGGCGGGAGCCTTCGGCCAGGCGGTGTCTCACCTGCTTCTCGGAGCCGCCGAGGCCATCGAAAAACGCCGGAATCAGGATGGAAAGGGCCTCATCACGATCCGTACGCGCCGCCTGGATACCGATTGGGTAGAGATTGAGTTTTTCGATAACGGCGCTGGGATGCATCCCCAGGAACGGAAGAATTTTCTCGAACCCTACTTTGCCCATCAACCAGCCTCAGTTACATCCCGTCGCTCTCTGGTTCACCTGTACAGAGTGATCGTGGAAGGGCACCAAGGGAGTGTCGATGTGGAAAGCGAAGAAAACACCGGCACGCGGATTGTCATTCGGCTTCCTGCGCAGGACCTGCAGAAGGCAGAAGCCCACGCCTCCCACCTGACTCCTATCATCGCCAGCGAGCAAGCCGCCGCCCCACCAGATACAACGACTTTTTTGAACGGGAACGTTTCGCATATAAGCTCCGGCGAATAAGGTACTGAAGTCTCCGTCCCTGAAAAGAATCAGCAGGCAGACGAGATGAGCAGCGAACGCGACGCACTGGTTTTGGTTGTGGACGACGACGTTAATCTTTTGCGGGGCTTGACGCGCGTTCTTCGGCGTCAAACCTTTCAGCTTCTCACCGCGCGGAGCGGGGAAGAGGCCCGGGAAATTCTCAAACGATGGCCCGTCGATGTCGTTATCTGCGATCAGAATATGCCGGGAACACGGGGCACGGAGCTGCTTGCATGGATCGCGGAGCATTGTCCCCGTACGGTTCGCATCATCCTCACAGGGCAACCGGATCTGAAAACCGCAATCGACGCCATCAACCGCGGGCAGGTTTTTCGCTTTCTCACAAAACCGTGCAATGACTGGGACCTTGTGATGACGATCCATGACGCTCTGGAAGCCGCCCGCTCACCCACACCTCCTTCTTCGCGCCGACCGAATCATGCGGCTCCCTGAGAGCGAGCATGCGTATGGCATGACAAACGAATCAGGTCGATTTTTCCGAAAATCAGGTCCGGCAGCATCGTCTGGTCGATGAGCAGACAACCGACCCTTTCCGCCAGCTCGCGCGCACCGGATGTGAAAACACTGTTGGTGATCACCGCACATCCATGGCACTGATAAAAGGCCTTGCCGGAGTACGCCTCCTGCACAGCGTCATTGCCCACACTATGGGTGTATCCCTTGACCTGCACAGCCACCCTGTAGCCGTCCCGCTCGCAAATGATGTCCACGCCCTGATCTCCGCTTTTTCCCGTGTGGTGGACCCGGTAGCCCAACTCGTTGAGCACCTGCATGAGAAATCGCTCGAACATTTCACCGCGGAGCGACCGCCAATCCGCCGAGGCCAGAACGGCGAGACGGTGCAGTCGGGATCGGCGTATCTCCTCCAATGTATCGCGAACCGTCACGAATTCCTGTTCAATGCGCGCTAATTCTTCCTTCTTCCGGGCCAAGTCGGCCAGGAGCTGGGCACGCGATTCCAACAGCCGGGGCAACTCATTCGTTATTGTTTGCCTGAGTGCCTCCAAAGTGACGTCATTGGGAAAAGCGGAAAACAGTGCCACGATGCACCCGGCCATCAACCCCCCAACGGCCGCTGCGGAGCCCACCGTAATTGCCAGTCCCACAGCCAGCGTGATTCCTCCACTCATCCACACGAGAAATCGGATCCATCCCGGAAGCGCCAACCATTTCCGAATGGGACTCGCCCACTGTACGTAAAACAGCTTGAATTCCATCCAGAACTTCTTGCGGTCCAAGCCTGCCAGAGAGGAACGCAGCGAGTCGATTTGCTGCTTGATTTGAGACAGCTCTGCCTCCGCCCGTTGCAGGCTTCGCAGCGTGGCAGACTCCATTTCCATCAGTTGCCTTGGATCATCGGGCAGTTTCATGGCTCGCGATGTCCTTCCCCGATATGCTTTCGTCAAAAAGTGTTAGGCCAGGCCGTTCCCGTGTGGATCTTTCCGCCGAGGGCGGGAAGTGTCATAATCCAACGGGGCCGAATCGTGGCACGTTTTTTCCACTCTCAGGGAGATCCGCTACGGCGCGTAGACCTCCGTCTGTCAACCGTTCAGTTTTGCCAAAGGAGTTCACCCATGCGGTCATTACGAAACTCTCCGTCGGTGGTGCCGGTGCGCCACGGCGGTTTTGTGGTCATCGTCGCCGCACTTTGGAGTGGCCTGTATACGCCCTGTTTCAGCCAGGAAATCGTCCTGGAGAACCAATTCGTCCGGTATGTCGTCGGCCCCGATGGTCGAAATGTGAGCTTGACGGATAAACTCGGCCAGGGGGAACAACTCATCACAACTCAAACCGGCTACATCGTGACGTACCACCAGGCGGGGAAAACGTTTCTTCCCCGACGATGCATCAAAAACGGTGACAGACTCACCGCGGAATTCGAAAATGGCCGCGTCGTGCTGGAAGTTACGTCCCGGCTGCATCATTTTACGTTCCGCATCGCGTCGGTGGAGGGCAATCCCGAGGAAATTCG
>NZ_JACIYL010000181.1 GCF_014359955.1 Thermogutta sp.
ATATGGAGTGCGGCGATTCATCGCCGCTTTTCGGTGAAGGCTTTAGCCTTCACCAACTTGCCGTTGATCCGGACTGAACCAGGGTGACCGGTCGGGGCAGAACCTGCCCCTCCAATCCACGCAATGGAGGGACCTGCTCGTCACGTCCGTTTGTCAATATTCGATGTTCCATTGCCTTTGGCGGGGACTGAAGTCCCGCGCCGAAAGCGGGGCTAAAGCCCCGCACTCCATATGGAGTGCGGCGATTCATCGCCGCTTTCCGGTGAAGGCTTTAGCCTTCACCAACTTGCCGTTGATCGGGATTGAACCTGGGTGACCGGTCGGGGCGGAACCTGCCCCTCCAATCCACACAATGGAGGGACCCGCTTGTCGGGTCCGATGAACACCGATTGGTTATCCATCCTTCCGCATCGGGCACGACAAGCGTGCCCCTCCGATCTTTTCGCCTTTTACCTGGCGCCAGATGGCAGCAACCGCTCGGACTCATTGTCCCGAGGCGGACGTCGCAGGACGCGAAAAATTGTGGTAAAGTAAACCAGTTGGATCTCCAAAGATGCCGTAAAACATCCGCCGTCTTGGTACCTCAGTGTGGTTTTTAGCCATGTCTTTGAAGGTTTACATCAACGGACAGTACTACGATAAGGAAGACGCCAAGATCAGTGTTTACGATCACGGCCTGTTGTACGGGGACGGGGTCTTCGAGGGAATCCGCAGCTACGGCGGCAAAGTCTTCCGCCTCAAGGAGCACCTCGATCGCCTGTGGGATTCGGCCAAGGCCATCTGGTTGACCATCCCCATGACCAAGGAAGAGATGGCCCGGGCCATTGAAGAAACGCTCCGCATCAACGGAATCGAGGACGGCTACATTCGGGTGGTTGTCACCCGGGGTGTGGGAACGCTGGGGCTGGACCCCAACCGCTGCAGCAACCCCCAGGTCATCATCATCACCGATCACATCTCGCTCTACCCGAAGGAGTTGTACGAAAAAGGACTCGAGATCGTCACGGTGAGCACCGTCCGCAATCACCCGGCGGCCCTCAGTCCCCGGATCAAATCCCTCAATTATCTCAATAACATTTTGGCAAAAATTGAGGGCCTCCAGGCGGGATGCATCGAGGCGCTCATGCTCAATCATAAGGGGGAGGTGGCGGAATGCACGGGGGACAACATCTTCCTCGTGCGGCGTGGGGAACTGTTCACGCCGCCCCGGGAGGCGGGCATTTTGGAAGGCATCACCCGCGCAGCGGTCATCGAGCTCGCCCAGGAAGCGGGATTGAAGGTCCACGAGGTTCCCCTGACCAAACACGATGTTTACATTGCCGACGAGTGTTTTCTGACGGGCACCGCCGCGGAGATTGTTCCGGTGGTCAAGGTGGACAGCCGTCCTATTGGGGATGGCAAACCTGGCCCCATCACGCGGGATCTGATGGAGCGGTTCCATCGGTTGACCCGTAACCATTGCTAAAAAAATGTCGAGCTCCAGCGCGGAGGTGAAACCGTGACGGGACGTCGTGCGGTGTTTGCAACGGCTATTGTGGCTCTGTTTTTCTCGTGTGCGGCACGTCTTCCAGCTCATGCCGAACAAGGCGTCACGGTCAAAGCCGACATTGTTTACAAGACCGTTGACGGCCAGGATCTGATGCTGGATGCCTATCTGCCGGCCACCGCGGGCCCATGTCCCGGTGTGGTGCTCATTCACGGCGGGGCGTGGCGGGCGGGGGACAAATCTGGCTACCGGGCGTGGGGAATTTCTTACGCCCAGTTGGGTGTGGCTGCCTTTTCCATCACTTATCGGCTTTCTCAGGTGGCAAAATATCCGGCGGCCGTGGAAGATTGCATCGATGCCGTTCGCTGGTTGCGAAGTCATGCAGAGGAATTCCAACTGGATCGGGACAGGTTAGGTGTGGAAGGCGGTTCGGCTGGGGGGCATTTGGCGTTAATGGTCGCGTTGATGGAGCCAGATCCGTCCGCTGTTGACTCACACGGCCAGCCGTTGAAAAACTGGGTGCGGTGTGCGGTGTCTTTCGCCGGGCCGACCGATTTGTCGGATGCCGAATCCATCGAGGCAAGCACCGAGAAACAAAGTCTCGTGGCGTTTCTCGGATGTACCCTCAAGGAGTGTCCGGAGCGTCACCGGGAAGCGTCCCCCATCACCTATGTCTCGCCTGACGATCCCCCCGTCCTCCTCGTGCACGGGACGGCGGACCGGGTGGTGCCGTTCAAGCAGGCGCAGCTCCTTGAAAAGGCTTTGAAGAACGCGGGCGTCCCGGTGGAGGTTCTGGCACTGGAGGGCTGCGGACACGACTTCGGCTGTCTCGATGGAGAAGGCCGCAACAAACTCCTGGAAAAGACCCGCCGATTTGTGCTCCACCATCTCGGGGTGGAATGACCACCCGGGGAACCAGGATTGGCTCAACGTCAGTCAAAACGCGAAAAGCGTTCCCTTTCATCATCCTGACGGCCGGGGTCCGTCCTTTGGCAAACACTCAGCAGCACAGTCCGGCCAGTTTTCAGGCTGCATCGTCCCGCGGTACGCAGGCGAATCGAGTTTTTTCGAACTCCCTCGAGGATCCCCTTTGCCGACAAGCGCCGCTGGCCAATGACTTTAAAGCCGGCAGGCTGCGCACGGATTGGCCCGAATGAATAGAATGAGGTGCGGGCGGTCGGGTGGCCTTTCAGGTCTGGTTTTTTGTCGGTTTTCGATCATCGGTCTGTTGAGAGTTCATGACAGTGACTGACGCCCCATTTTCGATCCTCATGCTGCGACCGTCGGCGGAGTTTACGCTCAAATCCAATCGCACGCGCCGTCGGTTGCAGCAGGAACTGGTGCACAATCTGACCGACGCACTGGAAAGCCACGGGCTGACGTACCGCATTTCCGGAGCGTGGAACACCTATTTTGTCGAGACGACGGCTCCCGGAGAGGCGGCCGAACTCCTCCGCCGTGTCGCAGGAATCGGGTCGATTGTCCCCATCGAGCGGGTCAGTCGGGCGGAGCTGGACGAGATAGTTCGCCTGGGCGTGGAAGCCTTCGCCGAAATCGTGCGGGGAAAACGGTTTGCCGTGCGGGCCCGACGGACGGGAAATCATCCCTTTCGCTCCCGCGATGTGGAAGTGGCCCTGGGGGCGGGACTTCGGCCGTTTGCTCAAAAAGTGGATCTGACCCAACCCGAGGTCACCGTCCACGTCGATATCCAGGACAGCCGGGCCTTTCTCTATGCGGAGACTCTGCGTGGTCTCGGCGGACTGCCGATCGGCAGTCAGGGAAAGGCCCTCGTGCTGATCTCGGGAGGTTTCGACTCGGCGGTGGCCGCCTGGCTCATCATGCGACGCGGCGTGGCGGTCGATTACGTGTTCTGCAATCTGGGCGGAAAAGCCTACGAACGAGCCGTGGTTCAGGTGGCCAAGGTCCTTGCCGACAACTGGAGTTACGGCACACATCCCCGCTTTTACTCGGTCGACTTCACCGACGTCGTCATCGAAATGCGTCAAAAAACGCGATCTTCCTACTGGCAGATCGTTCTCAAACGGCTGATGTATCAAACCGGGGCGCTGGTCGCCCGGCGAAGCGGGGCGGTGGCCGTGGTGACGGGCGAGTCGATCGGTCAGGTTTCCTCACAGACTCTCAAAAACCTGGCGGCGATCGAGGCGGGGAGTGCGCTGCCGGTCTTACGACCCTTGCTCACCTACGATAAGGAAGACATCATCCACCTGGCGCGACGGATCGGCACGGCCACGCTGTCGGAACGCGTCCGGGAATACTGCGCCCTCACTCCGGACCATCCGGTCACAGGGGCCTCGCCCGAGACGCTCGATCGAGAAATGGCGAAGATCGACCTTGCCGTGCTGCACCAAGCGGTGGACCGGCTGGAAGAATATGATCTGCGGAGCCCATCGGCCACGTGGCGATTCAATTCGTCCAGGCTGGCCTGAAGGTGGTTGGGATTCAAATAGACAAAGCCGAACGCACGATCGGGAAACCGCTCAATGGCCTGCCGCACTTCCCGGTTGGCCTGGACCATCTCGTCCGGGCTGGGGTCATACTGAAAGGTCATCCCCATGAAAACGCACACCCGGCGAATTCCCAGACGATCTGCATACTCCAGCAAATTGGCCAGTCTGTTCGCCGGGGTCTCTCCCGGTATTCCCGCAAGATGCACATGCACATCCCAGATCTCAAACGGCGGTTCTTTCCGACTCATGCCTTCCCGTCCTTTCCGCCGCAATTACCCGAGGGATTCTCACCTTCCTGCGCGTTCTCAGGCGGTAAAGTTTTCGACAGAGATTCTCCGGAGTCCTCATCGCGGGCAAGATTGGGTTTCAGCGACTCCCTCCATTTCCCGCTGGCGATTTCTTTTTCTGCAAGGTGTTCATCCTGTGGCCGCTCCAGGATCTTGCGCACCCCCAGCGGATCCTCCGGCGTCCACGTGAGGAGCTGCTCCGCCACCGATTGGGCAAGGCCCCGCTCCCCCAATCGAACAAGACACTCCACCAGATCGCGGGCCGCCTGAAGAAACGCTTGATTGCTCGGTCGATTGAGCGGCAGCCGCCCCTTAAAATCCTTTCCCAGCGCTTTCAACCCCAATTCAAAGGCGTATCCCAGATGGCCACGGGCAAGATCGAGCTTGTTGCGATAGAGGGCAATTCGTCCGAGAAGCTGATGGGCCTCCAATAGATCCCGACATTGCTGCAGGAGCCACAACAACTCATCAACCGCCAAATCCCACTCCTCATGGGCGAGGATGTCATAGACCTCCTCAATGTCCTCTTTGAACTGACGGAGTCGCGGGGGAAAGACCAATTCGAAAATCCCAGGCGAGATTTCGCGGACACTGATCCTCTGGCCAGGCGATTTCGATTTTCGGCTTCTTTGCTTCTCTGGCTTTTTGTCCCGGAACTTTTTTCGAGAACGATTCTCCGCCTGTCCCTCCGCCGACTGTCGTCCAGAGACCGGTCCTTTTCCCTTCTCGTCATCGGGATTCTTTTTTGGCATAGATCTTCCTTTACTGCTCTTTATTTGTCCGGCATGGCATCGGTTGCGTTTTTCACGGCGACGGTTTCGATTTCACTCGATCAATTTTCCCAGCGCAATATCAACTTCGGCGGGAACTTTCACAATGGCCAGGGGGACCATCCACCGGACGGCAGTGGCGCGTCCCGGTACACCCGAGAAGCGATACACAAACTCGACGCCATTTTCGCCCAGCCACAGGGCTTCCAGTTGATCGAACGGCTTCCGGTAACCGTCGCCCTCGATTTCGGCCTGCCATCGGTAGAACCATCCGCGGTGGGAAGCAAACGCCTCCTGCGGCTGGCCGTATTCGGCACGGAGCCCCACCTCCACCACGCCGTCTTTCTCACGCCACGAATTAAGCGTCACCGTCACGTCCCCCACGTGCTGCCGTACAGGGAGCGCATTTCCCGCGGGCCTTTCAAACGTGAAAGGCTGGACGCAAACAGGCAAAACCAGCTCGAAGGCCGCCCGAATCGCCCCCTCAATCCCCTTGCTGCCCAGGTCTTCCACAACCAGACTCGTTTCCACCGCGCACCGGGATCCGAGAATGGGAATTTCTCGCCGGGATGGCAGCAAAACCTGGTGGACACGTTCGTTCGCCGTCGCAAGCTCGACCGGGCCCCACCACAGCACAGCAGGCTGTAGTCGCGGCTCCCACGCCAGCGTGACGTTCAGCACAATCCGCCGGGAAGCGGTCAATACCGAGCTTTCGCCTCGCGGCTGCACCGAAGATGCCTTTTCCACACTGACGCGAACGGGCCCCACATCAATCACCTGCCGGTTTTTCGGAAACTGACCCGCGACCTCGGCTCTGACAAGCTCCATGCTCCGATCGGTTTGCAACCTCACTTCCGCGCGGGTCCGTTCGGCAAGGTCATCAATAACTTTCCAGAAGGGTACGTCCTGGTAACTTGCCGAGATACGTTCCTCGGCCAGTTCGCCCCGCGCCGTCACGCTGTTGCCTGTCTGCGATTGAATAGCGTTGAGGACCTCCTTCAGCGAAACCTGCTCAACCGTTAGCGTGACGCGGGATTCCCTGGCCTCCTGACGAATCCGCTGGGCCATGAGCCGTTCCCGAATCCGCGCCAATCGCAGCGCAACCTCCGGCGAACTCGGGACAACCTCGGACAGCTCCGGAAGAATCCGCCACCCCAGCGATTCCAACTCTTTTTCTGCCGAATCCCGGACCGAGCGCTGAGGGGCATCCAGGGCCGCCACCAGGCGGCGAATATGCTCTCGAAAATCTCCCTCGATTCCTGACGGAGCACTCGAGAATCCACTCTCGAGAACGAGCAATGACACCGTGAAAGTTACAGTGCAAAGGGCCATCCCGGCCCGCCGAAGCAAAAGGTCCGGGAACTGATGGAATGGCCACAAGCGCCAACGGGGTAACATCGGCAAGCTCCCTTCCGTTTCCGGTTCAATGCAGGGGCATCCTCCGGGCGACAAACCGCTAACCCGGCCGAGATCGATCGCTACGGGCAAAGCCTCACCGGGCCGGTGCTTCGTCTTTATTGTGACCTCTCTGAATACGCCGGCAAACCACGAACGCAAGCGTAACCCCCCTCTTTATGGGGGGGCAGGTGGTGTCCAACCATCTCGAAAACAACTCTGCCAAATTGGCAGTAACACGGTTTGGGGAAGATCACCTTTTGGCACACGGACGCACCGGAGCGGGCCCGATCAATACTCGCTGGCAGGGTGTAAGTGACGGTGACTTCATTACTTTCTGATCTCATCTGGAATTTGGCGCGCTAATTGCAATCCTCCGTAGCAGC
>NZ_JACIYL010000182.1 GCF_014359955.1 Thermogutta sp.
GATTCGGTTGTCTTTTGGGACTGGGCGGCAAACAATTCCAGTCAAAAAAAGCAGGGGTAATCTGCTGATTACCCCTGCCGGGCTGCGGTGTTTCTCAACCGCGTTCTACGGCTTGCCCGCTAAAGTTGCGTCAACGGTGCGTTCACGGCCGATCGCGTTCCGGGCGATCGCGTTCAGGCCGGGGAGGTTCTCCCCGCGGACGATCGACAGGAGGCGGGCCTTCGCGTTCGCCCTCAGGACGCGGTGGACGCATTTCTGGACCACGTGGCGGCCCCGCCGGAGGCATGCCCGTGATCGCCCGCATCAACAACTCCGCCATGTCGCCGAATCCCTCTCGTCGCAACAGTTCGGCCGCATGACGGGCCCGTTCCATTCTCTCTGGTGGAACGGGGGCAGGAGGCATGGGCGGCCGTGATGGCAGTCTGCCTTCGCGGAGATCTCGCATCGCCCTTTCCACTCGCTCAACCTCCGCCCGCAGTTCACGGAGGAGTTCTTCCCGGCCTTCTCGCTCCGCCTGGGCAATTCGTTCCCGCAGCTCATGCATTCGGCGTTCCAGTCGCTCCATCATGGCTTGGCGGGCTTCCGGGGGAGTTTCCAACCCGGCTTCCGGAGGCCGTCCTGCGCGGATATTCTCTCGAATCCGCTCAAGCCGCCCGATTTGATGCTCCAGGGCGCGAACGCGCTCTTCCTGACCTGCCTCCCTTGCTCGAGCGAGCTGCTCTCGGAGTTCGTCAAGTTGCCTTTCAATCCTTTCGAGTGGGGGTGGACCGAACGGACGCTCACCTCGCGGTCCCGCCTCAGGCGGTCGGGGACGTTCATGCGGCCGTTCCCCCTCTTCGCGATCTCTTTCCCGCTCTTCGCGATCTCTTTCGCGATCCTCCCTCACTCCTTGTTCCCGTTCGCCTTCATCACGTTCTTCACGTTCGAAGCGGGGTCTGTCGTGGTCCTCCCGCTCGCCTCTTTCCACCGCCGCCGGCTCATCCGGTCTTCGGCCTTCATCGGCCAAAGTGGGCGGACTCCACGGCGCGACAAAGGCCACTGCCGCAGCAGCCAACAATGAATGTCGCCAACACCATCGAACCCAACTCATACGAGCACCTCCATACAGGAGAGAACCTTGGGGAGCCGTCGCTCCCACGGACGCGAAAAACACAGCCGCGGCAGTGAACCAAACGGCCCACCGCTGCGACCGTCCTGACACTCCAGCTTTGTTCGACCTTCCCGCGTTCTGCTCGTCTTGCAAACAGAGCAAGCGCTTGACCCGCGCTGCAAGATGAGACCTTGTCCGCACACCCGTTGTGGCAAGCAGCGTCATCCGACCTTCCAGGACTTTTCGCCCGTAAAACACAAGGCCCGCCGCTAGGTCCCGTGGACCGCCAGGAAGGCAAAGCGAGTACTCGTCGGCCACCTCTTCGCTGGCCTTTCCCCACTGGACCCGGGCAAACCATGCGCCGGGATGCCACCAGAGAACCGTCACGACCAGGTCCGCAACCCAGTGCCAAAACGGGTCCCTGTTGAGGATGTGTCTTAATTCATGGAGCAATACCGCTTTATCGGCACTCCTATTCAGATGAGGATCAAACCCGGGAGGAACCCCTATTGTTGGTCGGAGCACACCAAAAGCGACAGGCGTCACAAAGCGGGCGGAGGCCACAACCCGAATGGGTCGGGCATATCCGGCTTCACGTGCCATGTTGCCCACCCAAACCGCCAGCGGAGTCCCAGCGAGGTCCTGGGCCTTACGACTGACCCACACGGTAACCGCGCGTTTCAGGACCGTTTCTGTTCCGAACAGCAAAAGCCCACCTGTCCAGACGAGCAGCAACCATCTTTCCCAAGGACTACCGAAAAATTCAGGGATCACAGGCCCATCTCCCGCCGGAATGGGATCTTCTTCCAACTCCGACGGCACCTCAAACACAAGAGCAGTATCCATCGCCGGAGCCGGAGTATCGCTCAAGTCAGCCCCGAGCACTTGTTCCCCCGCAAGTGTTTCCACGGGAACGTCTGCACTGATCGAACTTCCCTCCCGGTCAAGCAAGCATATTAATTGCCACACAGCCAGGGGCGCGGCGGAGAGCACCGAGAAGGCGAAGACCAGGTTGCCTACCAGACATGAAATCCACACCAGACGGCGAAACTCCGCTCGTCCAGACACACCTGCCGCCAGAGCCGCCAGGGCTACGAGCAACGTCACACCCAGTGCGAGGAATAGCAGTGATTGCCAGGGTGTTTCCATCATAAGGTTCCACAACAGTGTCGCGCGGGCGACAGCATGCCGCAGGCCATGCCTACCATGTTAAACCCCACGGGTCTGAGGCACGCTCGGACACAACCCAAACAATTCCGCCCAACCCTCCAAACAACACAATTCCGATTAGTCGGCCTGGTTTTCAGAGGAGGTGCCGTCGCATCCCCCCTCCATTTCCCGTTTTCGCTGTGCAATGAGGCGCTCCAGCTCTTCAAGCTCTTCCCGTGTTAAATCGCGCGTTTCCAGGAGATGACACACCGCTGCGGAGAGGCTGCCCTGGAACAGCCGGTCGAGAAAATCGGCCGTGGCCGACCGCACCACCTGTGACTGACTGATCCGGGGGAAATAAATGAAACGTCGCTGCTCCAAACGATGCCCCACCAATCCCCGCTGCTCCATTTTGCGAAGCATCGTGGCCACGGTAGTGTAGGCCAGCCGGCGTCCCTCCAGAGCCTCATGAACTTCCTGGACGCTCGCCGCCTGCTTGTCCCACAGGACGCGGAGAATCCGGAGCTGAAGATCACCCAATCGAAATTTCTTCTGTGCCATGCCTCAGCATTCCTTTTTATCTACGACACCGGTAATACTACCGTGGTAGTTGAACCTTGTCAAGCCCCCAGATAAAGCGGCGTGTCTCATCCTTCGCTGAAATCGTCTGATGAGCGACCTACCGGGACGCTGTACCGGCGGAGAGTGTGTTGCGATAGAGATCAAGCAGCTCACGAAGGTTTACCCGCACATAAGGCTCGTCACATGCGGGAGTTGTGCGACCAGCATCCGCCACCCACATGTCCAGGGTCTGCGGTGTCATGATGGCGTTGTGCAAATTGGACCGCATGGCCACAGGCCGCTTGATGATTTCGATCATGGTGGGGACGTCGATCCGGCCGAAATTCTCGTGTAAACGCTCACTGAGGACCCGCGCCCGCTCGTCAGCGGAGATGAACACCGTGTCCCTGGGGACGGGTGGCAGAAGGGGATGTTGCTGACCGGGTTTAAGCACGAGAACTTCTTCCGGTACCGCCCGAACTGCCGCAAGATCACCGGACCTGTCGCTGAGAACGTAATAGTACTCGCACGTTCGCGGCGTTTCTTGGAGGATCTTCAGGGCCTCCTGAACCGTCCCGGCGCGCTCCATGATCTCCCGTAGAAGAAGGGTCATGGGCATTCCATCCCAGTGGCCTTCTCCACCGCCCCCCATTTCTCCGACGGCCAGCCCGGCCTCATTCATGGCCGTCACCGTGCCCACCAAGCCCGCGTATCCCAAACTTATCCAGGCATGGCGTCCTTCAGGAACAAAGACCTGCACGACGGCACATCCCTGGAGATTGATGTCCCGCATGTAATCGAGCACCCGAGCATGGATGACCCGACCGTCACGTGTGGCCTCACCCCGAACGGCCACCCCACTGCAATGAAATCGTTCCGGAAAGAGATTGGCAAAACGGGCATCGCGCTGAGAAAGTCCGGCGGCTTCGGCAAGAGCGTCCATTTCCTCAAAGTACCGCGACGGGATAAACGGAGATGTGCGCCGGTGAATTTCTTCCATGCGATCGAAAAACCAGGTGCCGCTTTCCACCGAGTCATAAGCTCCCACACCGTAAAGAACCCGTTCGACCAGGTATTGAATCGGCCCCGCGAGAAGCCGTCCCTGGGCGCGGCCCATTTCCGCAGGTTTGCCACTGACGACGAGCACGAGCTTTCCTTCGCAGCGTGCCAGCAAACCGTGGCGTTCCGGATCGACGCGAAGGAGTTCATAACGGCTAAAATCACCGCGGGATGGCGTTTCCCCCGCGTTCGGTTTTTCGGAGGCAACGGAGGGGCTGGGCTCATTTCCTGCCACTGCCCAACTGGGGTGCCAGCCGATCGCAAACACCACGGCAAGGAAAACGACGGCCGCTACGATACCTTGCACCAGGCCGAATCGCCCGGAGTTCGCCCCGTCACATTCTGAAGAAGAGTTTATCGGGGCCAAAAGTTCAGAAGCGGAGCCTGAACTGTTGAAACCTCGCCAGTGCAGCATCAGCCGATCGATCATGGGATATCTCCTACCACCATTTCGCGGCGTCTCATGACTGTCCAGAGCGGTTCGCCGCTCAAGCCCGTGGTCATCCGCAAAAACATGCCAGATAAGGTGGCTCGCCAATTCTGAAAGAGTTCTCAATTTATTAACACCAAAGTCAGGGAAATTGTTCCGCAGCGAAATTCACAAGAGCTCCAAACATCCGATACAAATCGTTTCGAGGCACTTTCTGCACATTTTCGCTGGCGGGTGGGGCAAATACCCCGGCGCTGGCAGGAGCATGAAGCTGCCAGCTCTTGATCTTAACAGTAACATGCTGATCAGGCGTTTCAATGGCAATTTCCTCGGGCATGATCCCAGCCCGGGCAAACGTCATGGTCATCTTAGGAGACTGCTCGCCAGCAGGCCAAACCGTAAGGGTTTCGCCATCTTGCGTTTTCTCTTCCTGGATCTGCAGGAGCGGTTCGAGAGCGGCGGGCGTGCTTGCCAGTCCGCCCAGGGCCAGCATGACAAACCGCAGTCGCTCCAGAATCACCCCCCGCACGTAAGTGAGTGGCGACTTTGTTTCGAGGGGATCGTCGGGATCACCCGCAAAAACTTTTCCGGTTCGTGCCACCAGCCAGGGATAATCGCCCTGCCCCGCCATAACACGCCCGAGGTTGCCCAGTTGACCTTCCAGGCGAAATTGATGACCCCGCCCTCGAATCAACAGCAATTCGAATGATTGTCCTTCCAGTTGAGAAGCGAGATGGACAATGTGGCAGGTTCCCGGGCGTGGCTCTTCCATACAGAATTGGGTGATTTCGCGAAGGCACCCGGCGATTCGGTTCAGCGGTGTGAGGCTCTCCGCCACGGGCTGTGCCTTTTGAATTTCCGCGGGCAAATCCAGAGCGAAGAATTGGGCCGTTTGCTGAAGGATTTTCGGCAAGGCGGCAATTGCCGTGTAGTGGCCGAGTCCCTCCAGCCAAACCACTCGATCTTTAATACCCAAAGCCGTCGCCAGTTGCTCGGTACACTCACGGGGAATGACTTCATCTTCAGCCGCATTGATCATGAGGACCCGCCCCGCCAGGGCTCGTTCGCGAAGGAGATGGGCACCGGCGATGGGATCTGCTTCCCGGAAGCCCTCGACCACTTTGGCGCGATCCTCCTCGGACAGCCCGCCGAGAAATTCACGCAGAGGTTCGGCTTCCCGCGCCGTGGCGACGATCTTGAGAATGTCGCCCCCGCCAAGGATCAGTGCCGTTCGCCAGATCCGCGGTTCCCGTTCGGCAGCCGATGCGGCGACGATGGCTCCCAGACTGATACCGGCCACCCCGATCCTGTGAGGATTCACTTCAGGTCGGGACGCAAGAAAATCCGTGGCCCGGCGAACCTCCAAATAGGTCTGTTCCAGAACGCGGAGAAATCTCTGGGGCTCGCGCAGGATATCCCGCGGCCCCAACGGCCCGCCCCGTTCTCCATAATACGGAAGAGGAAACACAACCGCGGCCATTCCGCGCGACGCCAGCACGGAGCCCAGCATTCGGACCAATTCAAGACTGCCGTCGAGGATGTGCAGACAAATCACGGCAGGACGTTGAGGCCCGGCGACGGATACATCGGTGGGCAGATAGTATTCCACCGGGACGATATTGTTTTGTGGCAATTCCGACTCAACCGGGGATGGATAGCGAACAAAGACGACCTGGTAGTTCTCTTTCCGTGTGACGCCCGTCACCTGATAGGAAAACGCCCGTCCATCGAAGGTGGCCGTGACGGTCACCGTAACCCCGGGCCTGAGCCCGAGATCCTGCTCGTCCCCCAGCAGGATCGCCCCGCTCCAGCACGCAGCGATCAAGGCGATGAGAATGTGGGCGAACTTCGTGAGCAGTTTGCCGCCTGCCAGCATGTGATCTCCTTCGAATGAGAAGGTTCCCCGAACACTGACCTGATAACAAGCCTCTTAACGGACTGTTACACCTGCCCCGGTCAAAAAGTAACAGCCCAGCACCAGTATTTCCGGAAGGACCACCGCTGGCAAGGCCAGATGCCGCGAGAGCGGGAACAATCAGAGAAAACTTTCCAGTACTTCCGCGGGGGCCGGACCGTAAGTATACGGTTCAATGCTGCATGAGGCCCGTCCCTGGCTCAATCCACGCATCGCATTGGAATAGCCAAACAGCGACGCCAGCGGCGCGTGGGCTTCGATGACCGTGTTTTTTCCCCGCACGGTGGTGCGAACGATTTCGGCCCGCCGCTGCTGGAGATCGCTGATCACATCGCCGACGTATTCCTCAGGTACCGTCACTTCCAGCCGCATTATCGGTTCGAGAAGGACTATGCCGGCTTCGCGAAGGGCTTTGTCGAAGGCGTCCGCGGCGGCCAGGCGAAACGCGAGTTCGTTCGATTCCGTCTCGTGCACCTTTGCTCCGGTAAGAGCCACCCGAACGTGCATAAGCGGGAAACCAAGCAGGCCACCGCCTTCTCCCTGCTGCTCGAGCACCTCCAGAGCCGCCTTCAGGAATGGGG
>NZ_JACIYL010000183.1 GCF_014359955.1 Thermogutta sp.
TGCTGGGGGTTGTGATGGCGGATTTTCCGGTTCCCGTTTGAAGGGAGAAGGCGGTGACGCCGACTGCGGAACCTCGGCGGGGGTCGGCGAGGGGGCTGCCGCCGGGCCGCCCTGAGAACCCTGGTTTGTTTGCAACTGTGTCAGAATGATCCCGGCCGCCGGATTGCGGCGCATCTCCCAGCCGCCCCCCAGGGCCTTGTACACAGCGATGAGGTTGAGGGCCACTTTTCCTCGCGATTCAGCCAGCGCATCCTGTTGCTGCACCAGCGCCCGTTGCGAGTCGATCACACGCTGGAAGTCGATGAGGCCCTGCTGATACTGGGCGACGGCCAGTTGAGAGGCCTGGGCGGTGGCCTGGGTGGCCTGCTCCAATGCCCGCAACCGCCGCTGCTCCATCAGGAATGCGGTGATCATGTCTTCGGCTTCCTCAGCCGCACGGAGCACCGTTTCCCGGTATCCCAGAATGGCCTGCCGGAATCGGGCATCCTCCATCAACACGTTGTTGCGAATCCGGCCATAATTGAGAATGTTCCAGCGGAAGCCCGGTCCAATCATCCCCGTAAAGGCGCTGGACCCGAACAGGTCGCTGAAGTTTTCCGCCTGCCAGGCCAGTTGACCGGTGATGGCAATGTGGGGATAGAATTCGGCCTCCGCGACACCGATCTTGGCGCACTGGGCCGCCGCAAGTCGTTCGGCACGCCGCACATCGGGCCGGCGGCGGAGCAGGTCGGCGGGAATTCCCACGACGACCTCGGGGGGAACAGTGGGAATCTTGCCCGGCGGACCCAGCACCGGGTCGAGGTCCTGCGGAGGTTGCCCCAAAAGTGTGCACAGGCGGTTCTCGGCCACGCGCCGCATGGACTCGAGCATGGGGATCATCGACTCGGTGTTGGAGAGGATCGCCTGGGCCTGGTGCACGTCAAGCTGGCTGACGATGCCCTGCTCGAATCGAGCCTTGGCGATGGCCAGCGTGTCCCGCTGAAGAGCGACGTTCTTGCGCGCAAGATCGAGACGCTCATCCAGTTCACGGAGTTGGATGTACGTGGAAGCCACCTCCGCTTGCAGCAAGACGAGGGCCGCGTTGTAATCTTCCTCCTGCGCCTGGACGTTGGCCTCGGCCGCCTCGATCATCCGTCGGTACCGTCCCCAGAAATCCAGTTCCCAGGAAGCCGTCAGACCGCCCAGCCAATCGTCGTAAGACATCTTGTAGCCGGGGATCTGGGAAAACTTGGACATGGGGAACGCTTCCCCGCTCATCTGATTTCGCATGAAAGAGCCGATCGCTTGTTGCTCTTGTGGGAGGAGATAGCCGCGTGCCACCCCCAGTTGGTATCTCGCCTCCATGATCCGCCACGCGGCGATCTTCAGCGGCAGGTTTTCCTGATAGGCTGTGTAAACGAGTTCATTGAGCACGGGGTCATTGAAGACCGTCCACCAATGCGCGTAATCGATGTTCCCGGATGTCTTTACCGCCGGATCGTTGCTGTCGATCCACGCTTCGCCGACCTCAGCGGAGGGAGGGCAATAGTCGGGCCCGACCTTGAACCCTTTATGCCACCAATCCCTCAAACTGGTGGAGCAGCCACCTGCCGCAATCAACAAGAGGGTGGTTAGGGAAGCGAGGGCGACAATCCCTGACCGTGGTCTCCTCGCCGAGTTGGCGGGACTCCAGGTTCGGTGCCTTTGTAATTCTCCGGGTTGTGTGTTCCCCATAGAAATCCCCCTGGCAAGCTAGCTAAAAAAGCCGCGCAGTCAACATTTCCTGCGGAGTTTCCTCATTACAGCCCGAATCGTTATCAAGGCCGGAGTCTTCGTTCTCCGCGCTGCTTTCGATAACTTCGGAAAAATCACGAAGCGCGGTTAGGAATAAACTGACAAGTTGCGACGTTGACTGATTGGTCAAAGTTCTCTACGATTGGTTTAGAAAAGCGAACTCTGGTTGAGGTTCTGGCGTATTGGTCTAAGCGAAGGACTGTCATTTCCGGTGAACCAGCGAAGAGGTGACTGCACGGGATGCCATCCCGGCCGGCAATCCTGGCGGACTGAAGACCTGAAATGTGAAGTTGCACCGGAAATTGTGCTGGCCGATCGACGCTGTAGAGACGATTCACCAATTAGGGGGGGTTATGACGCCAAGCTTGACTGAAAAGTCTCGCGAACTTGCCGCCTCCGTCATGAAAGACGGTATCAGCCAGGCGGCGCTCGAGGTCCTCAAGCAGCACGGCTATGAAGGGCTGACCATGGACCGTGTGGCCGAAGTCGCAGGCGTCGCCAAGGGCAGCATTTATCACTATTTCCGCAACAAGCAAGAACTTGTGACTCACGTTTTCGAGCAGATCATCGAACCGGCTATTCAGGCGGGAGAAGAGATCGTCCAGAAAGCCTCTCCCGCTCTGCAGAAACTTGAGGCCATGGTCCGCATGTGGCTGGAGTATTTCTCTCAGCACCGCTCTCTGTTCGACTTTCTGTTTCGTGATCCGGCCGTGCGGGAACTTTGCTTCACGTCGCAAAGGGCCAAGCACGGCCTGGCGATCGAGCGCTTTCGAGCAATCGTCCAACAGGGCATAGAGGAGGGGGTTTTTCGATCGCTCGAGCCGGTGGTTGTGGCGGAAATGATCATCGGGGCCCTGCAATTCGTGATCGAACGTCAGCTCGAAACCGGCGAAAGTCGCCCCATTGACGAGACCGTCCAGCGGCTTTTGGACGTTTTTGTGCACGGGATTGGGCGCAGCGAAGCGCAAGCTGCGACGGGCTGAAGGTATGTTTGGATGACTGGCTGACCGCCCTGTGAAGGAAAACGACTCACCGCGAAATGCTTGTTCGACCGGTTTTGAGTGGATTGTCAGTTGACAGACGAAATCGCTATCCGGAGGAGGGACTGGAGACGTTCCTCACAAGAGAGGGCATCCAGGAGGAGGAATCATGACTCGCCAGAAAATATGGCAAAACGTGATCAGCTTGGGAATAGCGGCCGTGGTTGTCGCGGTAGGGGTGGTGATCGCTGTCCTTTCCGGCTGGATGTTTGGGGAAGAGAAGGGTTCCCAAGGACCTGGCTCTCCAGCAGCGAATGAGAATGCTGGGGAAGCTCAGAATGCTATGCCGGTCATTGTGCAGCCTGCGCGGACGATGGTCTTTGAACAGCGGGTCCAGGTGGCAGGGAACATCCTGTCGAAGCGTTATGCTCTTGTTTCCGCCCGAATCCCCGGCACGCTGGACGCCATTTTTGTGGATGAAGGGGATCTGGTGGAGGCGGGGAAGACGAAACTCTTCCAGACTGACTCGGTAAAACTGACGCAGGCGGTGGCCATCGCCCAGGAACAGGTCACGGTCGCGGAATGCTCCGTGCGGGAAAAGGAGGCCCTTTTGGAGAAGACGCTGGTGGCGAAGGAGGTGGCCGAGGCCGATCTGGCCCGTTACAAAGACCTGGCGCAGCAAAGTGCGGTTTCCCGTCAGATGGTGGAGCACCAGGCAGCGCAGGTGCGGCAGTTGGAAGCCGATGTCCGTCATGTGCGGACGCTCATCGAGCTAGCCAAGGCGCAACTTGAGCAGGCCCGACTCAACCTGAAAATTGCGGAGAAAGACCTGGCCGATTCGCTCGTGATAGCTCCAGTTTCGGGTCGCGTGTCCAGGCGGATGAAAGAGCCGGGCGAGATGGCAGGAGCCGGGGAGCCTGTTCTCCGTATCGATGATCTTTCGCTCGTGGAGGTGAGCATCTTCGTCCCCTCCGAATATTACGACCAGGTGGTGGTTGGACAAACGAAGATGCGTGTCCGGGCGGCAGGGCGTGACCTGGGCGAATTGCCTGTCAGCTTCAAAAGCCCTGTCATTGAACCTCGCCTGCGGACCTTCCAGGTGAAGGCGCTCCTCCAATCGCCGCCACCGGAAGTGGTGCCTGGCTGCCTGGCGGAAGTAACGCTCGTGCTGGCTTCGCGGCAGGGGTTGGGTGTCCCCGCCTCGGCTGTCCAGCAGCGCGGAGGCCGTAACGTCGTGTTCATAGTGGCAGAGGGAAAGGCCAAGGCGGTGCCCGTCGAGTTAGGCTGGGAAACAGAAGGCTGGCGGGAGATCCGTTCGGGATTGTCGGCGGTTGTCCCCGTTATCACCACGGGCCAGTCGCTCGTGGATGACGGGACACCGGTCCGAGTTATCAAGGAGGCAGGTCCATGACCATTGCCGATTTTGCGGTTCGTCGCCCTGTCGCCACAAGCTGTTTGATCATTGGGCTGATGCTCCTCGGGCTCAACGCCTTCCGCAGGATGGGTCTGGAGCTGATGCCCAAAGTCGACATCCCGTACATCACGGTGGTGACGGTCTATCCAGGTGCCTCTCCCGAAGAGCTGGAAATCGACGTGGCCAAGCGAATCGAGGATGCTGTGTCCTCGATCGAGGGTCTGAAACACGTTTCTTCTGTGTGCATGGAGAACGTGTGCCAGACGCTCCTGGAATTTGAAATGGGGGTGGATGTGGATATTGCGGCCACGGACGTCCGCGAAAAAATCGACCTCATCCGCTCCGAATTGCCCGAGGACGTCGAAGACCCGATCATTCAGAAGTTCGACATCAACGCCAAACCCGTGGCCACGATGGCACTCATTGGTGATGTGCCGATCGATGAACTGTACGACTACGCGGACAACGAGCTTCGCGACCGGCTCACGGTGATTCAGGGGGTGGCCGACGTGCAACTGATCGGCGGTGCCAAGCGAGAAGTGCATCTCGAACTCGACCGCGACAAGCTGGCCGCCCGGGGACTGACGACGATGGACGTCGTCAAAGCCGTGCAGTCGAGCGTCAAGACAATCCCGGCTGGTCGGATCCGCGAGGGAGATACCGAATACTCCGTGAAATTCGACGCGGATTATGAGACGATCGCCGGTCTCAATGATCTGGAAATCGCCAACCAGGAAGGCCGCCGGTGCTATTTGCGGGACGTAGGTCGGGCCATTCTGGCGACTGAGGAGGTACGCCAGCGGGCAACGCTGGACAATAAACCCTGTATCGCCATCAAGGTCGTGAAAAAGGCCGACGCCAATCCGGTGGCCGTCGCCAACGCTGTGAAGAAAGCGATCGACCGGCTCAATCAGGAGCTCCCCGCCGGCATGAAACTCATCTGGGTGTCGGACGATGCTACGTTCATCGAGGCCATGAACGCCGACGCCTGGAAAAACGTTGGCATCGGGATTGTCCTCACAGCCGCGATTCTCTTCTTCTTCCTTTATGAAGTTCGCTCGCTTTTGATCGTGTCCATCACGATGCCTCTGACGATCATCATCGGGCTGTTCTTCATGCAGGCGGTCGGTTACACGCTCAACACCTCCACCCTTATCGCGATCGGGCTTTCGGTGGGGATCCTTGTGACCAATTCGATCGTGGTTCTGGAGGCGATCATCAAACGGCTGGACGAGTTGGGTGATCCCAAAGAGGCCGCACGCCTCGGCGCCAACGAGGTGTTCATCGCGGTCCTGGCCAGTGCCGTGACCAACGTGGTGGTGCTTTTCCCGCTGGCCGTGATGAAGACGCGTGTCGGGCTTTTCATCGCACCGCTGGCGATGACGATGTTCATTCTCACACTGGTGTCGCTGTTCATCTCCTTCACATTGACACCCATGCTGTGTTCGCTCATTCTGAAGCCCCGCGCAACACAGCGCCGCTCCCTGCTGCGCCGTCTTGCCGAGGCGTTCGACCGCGTCCTGGCGGCCAATGTTGCCGTTTACCGCCAGCTTCTCAGGTTCACCGAGCATTATCCCGTCGTTGGGGCGCTGGTTCTGCTGGCCGTCGTCGGTATGCTGGTGCACTCTTTCTGGGTGGCCGGCAAGCTGGGGACGGGTTTCTTCACTGAAACTGACCGTGGAGAAGTGTACTTCCGGCGGTGGGGTCAGCGAGGCGACCGGGAGCGCGAGCTGCCGCAGGATGGCCTGCAGGATCGCTTCCGGCCGTCGGCCTGGCTCCGGCAGCTGGAGGGTCAACTGCCAGCTGCCGTCGAACAGATGCCACTCGCCGTGTCCCCCGGCATGGCGCAGGGCGGCAAGCAGTGGGCGCAGCTGTTCCCCACGCGCCAGTCCTTCGGCCTGATCGGGCGAGTAGTAGAAGGGCGGTCGCAGCAGGAGCCTCGGCGGCTCTTCCGGTAACGGGAGATGGAGCAGCGGCGCGGCTTTCTCCGGGCATTTGGCAACGAGATCGCCAGCGGCCTGCGGATAGAAAGCGAACGCCAGCGCCGGGTCAGACTCAGGGCGGCGGCGCCAGCGGCTAAGCGGCAGGCTAAAGCCCTGGGTGGCAACAGGCTCCCATGGGGAAACGGTTTGACAGGCCAGGCTGACCGACGGGGCGGCCTGCAGGGCGGCGCAAAAATCGGCGAACCCGGCGGGCGGCGCGCCGGGGGCAAAGCCGAATGCCCGCTGGCGCAGCTGATCGAGAGGCGACAGCGCCTGAAAGCGGCGGCGGGATAGCTGATAGTAGTGTTGCTGCTGCTCAGGCGTCGTTTGCTGTAGCGCCTGCAGCCAGTGGGTTATCTGCCGGTCGACCTCTTCCGGCCGGTCGCTGGCGAAGACCAGCGCCAGCCAGCCGAGGTGCCGATCCTGATACAGCCAGTTCAGCGCCACATCCCCGGCCAGCCGGCGCTGGCGCAGGCTGGCCATCAGGCTGCCGGGGGCTTCATCCAGCAAAAACTCGCGCAGTAACGTGACGTTGTCACTTAAAGCGATCAGCGGGCAGCGCCACAGCGCGGGCTGGCTGGAGACCGCCAGCTGCAGTGCAGTGAACTCGCCCAGGCGCAGCGGCGGCGCCGGCG
>NZ_JACIYL010000184.1 GCF_014359955.1 Thermogutta sp.
AGGTTGGCTGAGTTAAGCAGCAAGAATTACGAAATGATCGAAAACGCAACAGAAGTGCAGCGACAGGTCGTGAAAATGCAGCACACCGGAGAAGATCGATCCGCTCAGGGGGTGAACAAACCGCCCCACTTCCGGATCTGGGTGGCTTTCGCGGGATTGCTTATTGTTCTCGTCGTCATCTTCTGGGACGCCCTTCTCGTCCTTGTTCAGAGATGGGCTAAAGAGGCCGACTACCATCATGGATTTTTGGTGCCGATTTTCGCGGGATATCTCTTGTGGAGACGGCGCAAACTTCTCGGTGACTTCAATTCTTTGGCCGTCACTCCATCCGCGCTGGCGGCCGGGGTCCTGTGTCTCGTCCTGGCTGGGGTCACGCGAGCGATTTCCGTGCTCTACTACGTGCGGATCGTCGATCCGGCGGCGGTGATCCCTGCTTTTATGGGGATCGTCTTGTGTTTATTCGGGTGGCGAGGTCTTCGCTGGGCCTGGCCGTCGGGCGTGTTCCTTGTCTTCATGCTGCCCATGCCGGGAGCGGTGGCCACCTTGTTGAGTCATCCGCTGCAACGGGTGGGAACTCTCGCCTCCACTTTTATCATCCAAACCTTGGGGATCCCCGCTATCGCCGAGGGCAACGTCATCACGCTTCGCGAAGGACAGCTCGAAGTTGTGCGGGCATGCAGTGGTTTGAAAATGATGAGCCTGTTTTTTGCCGTGTGCTGGGGGGCTGCGTTTCTCAGCGATCGCCCCTGGCTCGATCGCCTGTTGATGATTATCAGCGCGCCCCCAGTGGCCCTCGTTGCCAATATCCTACGAATCACGTTGACCGCGGTCCTGGTCGAGTGGGGGCTGACCAGCGCAAATTTGGATCACGAACTGGCCGGTTGGCTGATGATGCCCATGGCGGTCTTCCTCCTGTACGGTGAAATGGCCCTCTGGGACAGGATTTTTATCCCCGCAGAACAGGGCCCACCTCCTGTAATCACAGGAGAGTCCCTGCCCAAGAGTCTTGCGGCTCGACGGACCAGGTCCCATTAAGGAATTTGGCACAAATCTTGCACCAGTGGGTCTTTTCTACCCCCTGGAGTAATTCCATCAGGCAAAAGGTTGCGTGCAAGTTTTCTGCTGGACATAATAGGACACTGAGACTGGTACGGCACCTGTGAGGTTGCTGACGTGACACCGGAACGAGAAGCAGGCATGAGTGAACATCAACATCTTCCGGCACCAATTGGCCAGGAGCGCATTGGGGCGGCCAGGCCGTCTGGGGCGGCACCGATTTATCTGGACGCGGAATGGCAACCCATTCCCGCCATGGAAGCAGGGCAGGGTTTCGGGGCGTATCTCCACGCTTTACGCAGGCGGTGGCTGGCCGTCGCGTTTTTGGGAATACTGTGCGGAGCGGGAGCGGCGGCGGCCGCCTGGTTTCTCTTCATTCCGCAGTACACGGCAACGGCCCTCATTCGCGTTTCCTCGTCGGTTCAGTCGGTGCTGTTTCCCACGCAACAGGGCGCGGGGCCGAGTTTCGATATCTATAAGGCGACGCAGCTTGAATATCTTCGCAGCCGATTTGTGCTGGTGGCGGCTCTGCGACAGCCGGAGGTGGCCAGGCTTCCCTCCATCCGGGAGCAGATCGACCCGGTGCAATGGGTGAGCGAGCACCTGAGCGTGAGATTCCCGGGGAATTCGGAATTCATGAACGTGAGCTTCACAAGTACGCACCCTGAGGAAACCGCGGTCATCGTGAATGCGATCGTGGACGCGTACATGCGGGAGGTGGTCGATACTGAGCAACGGGAACGACGCCAGCGGCTGAGTGAACTGGATCAGCTCTATGCGGAAAAAGAGGCCGACGTCCGAAAGTTGGAAAACGATTTGAAGTCCCTCAGCCAGCAACTGGAAACCGGGGACAGTCAGGCGTTGAGTCTCAAACAGCAGATCACGTTGCAGCAGTTTTCAACGTATCGTAACGAGCTGATCAACGTTCAGTTGCGGATCCTGCGGCTTCAGGGCGAACTCTCCATCAAGAAGGCCATTCGAGAGAAGGCCGCGCAAATCCCGGTAACCGATCGCGAGGTGGAAGCAGCCGCGCGGACCGATCCGGTCATCCTCCAGCTCCAGCTTCGCGAGACCGAGCTGAAGAATTTGGTTGCGCAGACCCGTGATGTCGTACGGCCGGAGATCGCTTCCAGGTATGGGAACCGCTATCTCCAGGAACTGGCCGACGTACAGAATCGCATCAAGGTCCGGCGAGAAGAAATCCGCCAGGATTTGGAGCAGCGACGTGTCCGCGATCTGGACGAGGAAATTGAGAACATCAACTTTGAGCTTACCATCCTCGCACAACAGCAGGAGCAGCTTCAGAAGGAAGTGGAGAACGTCCGCCGTTCGGCAGAGACGTTCGGAAAGGGCTCCATCGAAGTGGAGTTTTTGCGAGCCGAAGTGGAACTGGCCAGAAAGACGCTGCAAACGATTGCTGAAGAACGCAACCGGCTGGCCATCGAACTGCGAGCGAAGCCCCGAATCACCGTAGTCCAGCGGGCAGAAGCTCCCCGGGTGGCGGATACGGACCGTCGCATTCAACTGGCGGTAATGGGTGGCTTGGCGGGTTTCATTTTGCCCGGTGCGTTGATTCTGTGGTGGGACGTGCGACGTAAGCCCGTCAACACCGCCCACGAGTTGCCGCACGCAGTCGGAGTCGATGTGTGGGGCACAATCCCGCTGGTCCCGACGCGAGCCCTGCAAATGCTTCCCGAGGAAAATGGTCGGTCACGCCGATACCAGCGGTGGCGAGCGCTGTTCAGCGAGTCGGTTCGTAAGGTGGCCGCCAGGCTCATCCGCGAGTCGGAGCACGAACGCTTGCAGGTGATCATGGTGACTAGCGCCGTCCCGGGAGAGGGCAAGACCACGCTCGCGTCCCAGTTGGCGGCCAGCTTGGCCCAGATGGGACAAAAGACCGTCATCCTGGACTTTGACCTGCGACGGCCGTCGCTCCACGAAGTCTTCAATATACCCATCAGCCCGGGTGTGAGCGAGGTCCTCCGGGCGGAGGTGTCGCTCAAGGACGTCGTGCGACCGACTGAGCTGGAGCACCTCTTCGTGGTGACAGCCGGCTACTGGTCGCCACAACGGATGGCGGTGCTTGCCAACGGAGTCATCGGCGGGCTGTTCCGACAACTACGTGAAGATTTCGATTTCGTGATCGTGGATGGATCACCTGTGCTCCCGGTGGCCGACACACGGTTCATCAGTACCCACGCCGACGGAGTTATCCTGTCGGTCGTGCGAGACATCAGCCGCGCTCCGCAACTTCGGGCTGCCCGGCAGGTGCTTGAAAGCTTCCATGTGCGGGTGCTGGGAGCGGTGATGACCGGCTCGGCCGAGGACGTATACTACGCGTATCCCTACCACTCGCCGATTGTCGAGGGCGATTCACAGTTCCAGGACGCTCCGGAACGGGGATGAATCGCCCCAGATACTCGGGCGGTCTCGGCTATTAGTATTGGGGGAACTGGCTGTAGATGACGGGGCACGTAGGATATGGGGCTACCTCTTATTTCATTGCACAAGGCAATTAGTATCTCGGCGACGCCTTATCACTTGGTAGAGCGAAAACTACGGGGCAATCGGAGGCCTTGCTGTCTCATTCACGATGAGCTCTGGCCAGATTCGGCGAGGAAAATGAAAACAGCCGCGGCGACATGGTGAGCTAATCGGGGAAAACCTCCAGGATTTGCAACGATGATCACGCAACCAATGGTTATTTATGCTGGGGTCAGCGCCGCAGCGGCGTTGTTCGTGAGTGCTGTTCTGACAGCGTTTCTCTGTTGGTTGGCGCCCAAGATCAATCTGCTGGACCATCCTGATGCCCGGCGAAAACTTCACGCCCGGCCCACACCACTTGGGGGTGGCGTGGCAATCTTCCTCGCGCTGTGCTTTGTTCTGGCGGCGAATTTTCTCCTGCCCAATCCCTGGGGGTTTCACATTCAGCGAGATTGGAACGACCTGCTCGTCCTTCTGCTCGCCTCCGGCTGGCTTGTGGGAGTGGGGCTCTACGATGACCGCTTCAATCTCCGCGGGCGATACAAACTTCTGGCACAGGTTCTTGCGGCAGTGCTCGTGGTGGGAGGTGGTTACAGCTTCGATCGGGCCGATATTTTCGGAGTATCCGTCACTCTGGGGGATTTCGGCCCGCTCATTGCCGTTATCTGGTTCTTAGGGACGATCAACTCCATCAATCTCCTGGACGGTATGGACGGTCAGGCGGGAACTTTGGGTGTCATCTTCAGCGTGACGATTGCCCTGATGGCCTGCCTCACCGGACACTTTGCTGTGGCGTTTATTGCCATCGTTCTTGCTGCCGCGATTCTTGGCTTCCTCATTTTCAACTTGCCGCCCGCGAAAATTTTTCTCGGCGATGCCGGAAGTATGTTCATCGGCCTGATCCTCGGTGTCCTCGCCGTGCGGGCGTCGATCAAAGGTCCCAGTACACTCATGGTGGCGACGGTGCTCCTTCTCTGGTCGCTTCCCATGCTCGACACCGCAGCGGCGATTGTCCGGCGAAAACTTTCTCGGAGAAGCATCTACAGCACCGATAGATTCCACCTCCATCACCAATTCATAGAAAAGCTGGGGAATAATACGCGTGCCCTTCTTCTCGTCACGGTGCTGGCATTCTCCATGGCTTGTGCGGCGGTTGCCACCCTTGTTGTCGGAAATGACTTGCTTGCCGTGGGATGCGGCACCACGATGCTTGTCGGACTGGTCGCCACGGGCCTTTTTGGCCGGGCAGAATGTCGCCTCATTTGGGCGGCTCTTCGCAAGGTGGGACGCCGTTTAAAACGGGCCTTTTCCCGACAGAATGACTGTGTTTGTGAAGGACTCCAGTTGAGCGGTCGGGGAACGTGGCAACACCTCTGGGAACAGCTTACCCAGCCCGCTTCCCAGTACAACCTCGTCTATGCCCGTATCGATCTGAATGATTCGCATCTGCGGGAAAACTACGTGGGAGAATGGCAGAGAAGCGGTCTTCCCGCGGACCTCCATCAACAGCCGCTCAGCCATCATGTTATTCCACTATGGGTGCACAACCGGGAAGTGGGCAAGATCGAGGCTGTCATCCTGCGTCAGGGTGAGACGTTCCAGCGGGATGTGGAGTTTGTCCTGTCTCTGGCCGACCCGTTTGAGGCCCGCCTTTATGAACTCGCTGGTACGCACGGTGTTGGGTTCTCGACACAGTCGCAATCGACGACGATTCCCACCCACATCGTCAAGCGCGTTGACGGAGCGGCGCATGAATGGACAGGCGGTGGCAACGGGAACGGCCATACACGCAAACAAGTGCTGCACAACCCACCCCAGCCGGCGACATCCCCACAGTTCCACCTTAAGCAGGAGGTTTCGCACTGACATGCCGCGGAAGAAAAAATCCATCCCCGTACTCGTTTCGGCACGCAGCCCCAAGCCTGAAGACAGAACCGGCAAGCCCTCGGAGCAAAAGATTTTGCTGAATATCAGCCTGCCGGTACGGGTCGCCGTCGTTGTCGCGGCGCTTATTCTGGTGGGCGTTGGAGCTCGCTGGGCGGCATCCCAGGCGGTGCCGAGTGAGGTCCGTCTGCCCAACCGCGACCAACTGCTCAGCTTCCCGTATCAACTCGGTCCCTGGAAAGGTGAAGATGACCCGGTCGATGAGAAAGTTCTCCAGGTCGTCGGGGCGGAACTGACGCTCAACCGTACATATCGCCAGTCGGCCGAGCGGTTCGTCGGCCTTCATGCGGCCGTTTTCACTCACACCGACTTTTCCCTTCCCCATCCCCCGGAACTGTGCTACGGAGGCACGGGCTGGAGGGTCCGAAAAACCCGCGACGTCCAGCTCAATCTTTCCGACGGCACAACCGGGACAATCCGTATCCTCACGTTGGAAAAGGAAACCGGCCAACAGACGGCAACCGTGCTATACTGTTATCAGTTGGCCGGGCCATTTGCCGCTGACCGGGACGCCGTCCGGCGACTCTTCTGGCGGTACCGAGGCCAGAAATCCCGGCCGCCCCTGGTTAAGGTGATGTTCCACCTGCCGGGGTCCGACAGCAGGGCGGAGGACGACGGCCTCGATTTTGCCCGGCGAACTTTGGAAAAACTGGCCGAAATGGAGAGGACCTGGTAGGCGGAAGATCGTCGCCATTACGAGCAGTACGCTGCATTCCAGGTTGCCGGATCAAGGAACCCATGCGAAACGATCCCACAGCCCACAATTCGATTCCCGACGAACTGGCCGCCGAAAACGGTCTGCCAGAGTCGGACTCTCTGCCTGCCGAGGACACCGCCGTGGTTGCCGATGAATTGACCACGGAATCCTTGGAATTGGGCGAGCAGGAGGACGTCCCTGGGCAGCCCGCCTCGCAAGCTGCGGCAGCTTCTCTGCCGGAAGACGTGCCGGTCACGATCATCCGTCCCACCAGTGGGTGGCGGGCCCTCGACCTGCGCGAAGTGTGGCGCTACCGCGAGCTGATGCTCACGCTCGCCTGGCGGGAAATTACAATAAGATACAAACAGACCTTCCTCGGTGCTGCTTGGGCCATCATCCAGCCCCTTATGACCACCGGCATCTTCAGCGTCTTGTTCGGACTGCTTTTGGGGAAAGGGAACGAGCCCAGCGCGGGCAATGTTCCCTACGCGGTGTCCACATTTTGCGCGATGCTCCCGTGGCAGCTTTTTGCGACTTCCCTCAATCAGTCGGGC
>NZ_JACIYL010000185.1 GCF_014359955.1 Thermogutta sp.
ACCCCCTGGAGCATAAGCTCCACGGAGAGGAACATGAGGATGAGGTTCCGGCGGCTGAGAAACCCCACCAATCCCAGCCCAAAGAGGCAGGCACCCACCCATAACTGTTGTATTAAAAGGGCATTCTCAGACATCGCTGTCGTGTGTCCTCTCTCTCGTCAGGGCAGCCATTCCACGAGACTGGGCATACCCGGTGTCTCCCAGCTTCTCAGATCGAGCAAGGGCTCCAGCGGCCGGGCAATAATCACCGTGGCCCCAATGAGCGCCAGCATCAGCAGGAGCCCTAACCCTTCCACAGCCAGGGGAAACGCCCCAAAAAGTTCCTGGCCCAACTCACGCGTCGCGGTCGGCACCAAACCCGATGCCTCTTTCTCGGCGATGGAGAGAGCCGTCGGAGCAGCCTCATTCCGCGCGTCTTGGGGGCGCAAGGCCTCCAACGCACTTCCGCTCACCAGGCCGATCAACACCACCCCGGCCAGCGACGCTATAAACGGCTCCCAGCTCTGACGATCGAACACCGCCCGACCGCGAGGTTCGTCGAGCATGATCAGGAAGAGAAACACCACCAAAATGGCCCCGATATACACCACAATAAGGGCCATGGAGACGAATTCCGCCCCGTGATACAAAATCAGTCCCGCCGTGCCCAGCACCGTCATCCCGAACCACAGGGCACTGTAGAGCGGGCGGAGCGAGGTGATCATGGCCACCGCCGACCCCAGCGTCACCAGTGTCATTCCCCAGAGGACGCTTCGGGCAAGAAAGCCCCCAAACGAGGGAATAAGGCTGGCCATCATCACCAGTCCCGAGGCCACCAGGATCCAACCCGGCGCTCGACGGCGATCCGTCCCCCAGGGCAGGGCCCAGAACAGCCCAGCCAGGGTCAACAACATCCCCGCTACGAGAATGGTCGTACCCGAAACCATCGTGTTTCCACCTTTCCCGGCAACGTCCGCCTGAAAGAATCTGTCCCTCGCTCGTCAGTCAGTTTTCTCCGGAAGCCGAGTCAGTCTTCTGGTCTTCGACCACGTCCCGCTCCCGCATCCAACGGGGAGGCTCCAGGTCTTTGGTTTGATCGTACACGCTGAGCAGCTTCTCTTTGTCGAAGATCATCTCTTCCCGACTCTTGCCGGACAGATCGTACAAACTCGTCAGTTCGATGGCATCCACGGGACACGCCTCTTCGCACATCCCGCAGAATATGCACCGCAGCATATCGATGTTGAAAACGACGGGATACTTTTCGCGATCCGGCCAGGGGCTGGGCGCGGCCACAATGTCGATACAATGCGCGGGGCAGGCCGTGGCACAGAGAAAACAGGCGACGCATTTCACCCGGCCCTGCTCGTCCCGGTTGAGACGGTGCACGCCGCGGTAGATGATCGGATCAGGAAACTCGTGGCGTTCTTCGGGGAATTGTACCGTGATCTTCGGACTGACCAGGTGGCGCAATGTGGTCGTCAGTCCTTCAATGAACAGCGGCAAATAGGACCGCTCAGCCGGTGTCAGCGGCGGCTCGTCCACCCAGCGTATTTCGGAGCTATCGGGCTTCATGGGACCAACTCCCTTCACTCTTCATTGTCGAAGCTCGGCCGCCAGACTTTTGCCGTGGGGCGAACCCTGGCCGGGATGGCCTGTTCCGACTCCCTTGCCAGTTGCACCAGGTCCTGGCGCGGCCGGTTGTCATAGGAGGGCGGGCTGAGCCGGGCCGTCACGATCCACACCGCGATCAGCGCCGCCCAGTTGATGGCCGCCAGAACGGCGAGGCCCCGACCACCTCCCATCCCCAGCGCCTCCTCGCCGCCGGAATACCACCAGACCAGGATCACCAGCGGCACCATTCCCCACGGAATGAGTACTTTCCACGCCAGTCGCATGAGCTGGTCGAACCGGAATCGTGGCCAGCTCCACCGCATCATCATGAAAAACCAGATGACCAGGAGAACTTTCACCGCGAAGACGACAATCCGAAGCAGGGCCCCGCCGATCCCGGCCACAGGTTCCGAACCCGTCAGCCCCCAGAAATGCCATCCACCCAAAAACAACAGGACGATGAGCACCGCGGCAGTCACCATGTGCAGGAATTCTGAAACGAGGTACGTCATCAGACGCATGCCGCTGTATTCGGTATGGAATCCGCCGACGAGCTCCTGCTCGGTTTCCGGCAGGTCGAAGGGAAGCCTGGCGGCCTCCGCCGTCACTGCCACAAAAAACACCACGAATGTCAAGGGATGCAGGACGATATTCCACACTCCCGTTTGGGCCTGCTGGAGCACCATCTGGTCAAGCCGAAGACTGCCCGCGTAAAGCGCAACGACCAGAAGTGTCAAGCTCAGCGGGATTTCGTAAGCAATAAGCTGGGCGGCAGCACGGAGCGCTCCGAACAGACTGTACTTGTTCCGGCTCGCCCAGCCTCCCGCGATCACCCCGTAAACGGCCGCCCCATTGGCCGCAAAGAGATAAACGAGCGCCGCATCAAATCCCGGGACGATCGTCAGGTCGATGGGCCGCCATCCCGCAATGCCCAGATCCACCTGGCCCAGCGGCACCACGGCATAGACCGCCACCGCCGCCACAAAGGTGAGAATCGGCCCCAGGTTGTAAATCACTCGGTCCACATGCCCGGGAACATACTCTTCTTTAAAGATCAATTTGAGACCATCGGCAATCGGCTGTCCCAGGCCAAACAGGCGGATATTGGTGAGGGGAATTCCCACGCGGTTCGGCCCAATCCGGTCCTGCACCCACGCGGCAATCCACCGCTCCACGAGGACCAGGTAGGCCGCCCCGGTCATCAAAACCCCCAGTGCGAGGGCGATTTTCACACAGGTTTCCACAATCAATCCGACCATATTCAAGCCTCAATCGGGCGGGTCCGCTGATTCGCTGCCGTGTCTCTCTGTGCTATCCTTTCCGGCGATTCGTACAATCCTCGCGCGCCGTGTTGAGCCTCCCCCACACAAAATTGATATCCGCGCACTACGCCGTGCTGGCCTGCGTTTCTGCAGTGCTCGGCGCCAACTGATTGACCCGCAAATCCACACCGACGTCGGGGATCTCCCCGGTAGCCGCCGAGAAGTACGGCAACTCGGCGGCCAGCTCTGCCAGAACCGTGCGTGGCTGATACACTCCCGTGCGACCGCTCAGCTCCCAGAAGACCATGCCCACACACCGGCTGCCCAGCGGTGGCCGAACCGCCCGCTGCAACCACTGGAGCCGATGATGGCGGTTCACGTAGGATCCCTCATGTTCGGCGTAGGTCGCCATTCCCAACAGCAAGTCCACTTTGTCACTGAGAGGGCTGGGAAACAGATCGGCCAGCGCCACCCAGTTGGCCTTTCTCACCGTCTCCGCCTGCGTTTCATCCAGCCACGGCTTGATGTACCCCGCCAGGACGATAACGCGATCAATCCGGCCTGCGGCGATTTCCTCCAGGAACTCCGGCCAACCGAGTACCCCATTCCCCAACCCGTGGGCAATGGCCTCCACTCCCAACCGGTTGGGACATTTTTCCGCTGAGATCACAAATCCACCCGGGAACCGCTCATCTTCCCCCTCGCGCGGCACAGGTCCCAGAGCGATGACGCTTTCCGGGTGCGTGTTCCGCATCCACCGGGCAGCAAGATACGCTTCTTCATTCGTGAGGAACGGCGACAGACACAGCGCCGGACGACACGCCGTTCGCACCTTCTCCTCGATTTCCCGGAGAGCCTCATTCCAGCCGACGGCCACCTGGCCACTCGTCGTACGCCGCACCACCCCTCGGATCCGGCTTGGGTGATGGATGAACGGATACCCGTACCGCCCATCGTTGCAGATCCACCATTTGTTGACGAACATGTTCTCCCGCGGCTTGATGCGGTGGACGCGATCCTGATTCTCCTCGATCCAAATGGAACATCCGGTGGCACACAGCCCGCACACACTCGCCTTGCGACGGAGAAACCAGACCCGCTGTTTGTAAAGGAAGTCCTTGTCAGCGAGGGCCCCCACCGGACAGAGGTCCACCACGTTGCCCGAGAGTTTATTGTGGAGGGGAACATCGGGGAGCACGTCAATTTCCTCGTGCGTCCCGCGATTGACGATCATGAGCTCCGAAGTTCCCGAAATTTCTCGCGTGAATCGGACGCACCGGCTGCACATGATGCAGCGGTCCACGAACAGAAACAGGTCGCCGATGTCTCGTTTTCGACTGGTGATCGGCCGAATATCCGCCCGGCGCTCACCCTGTCCATATTGAAAATGGTAATCCTGAAGGCGGCACTCCCCGGCCTTGTCGCAGATCGGACAATCGATGGGATGACGCAGGAGGAGGTCTTCCTCGACCATCGCCCTTGCCCGCGCCACCTTCTCCGTATTGGTGACAATCACCATCCCATCTTTGACCAGGGTGTTGCAGGCGGGAACGAGCTTGGGCAGCATGACGATTTTCCCCGTCTGCGGATCGCGCGTGCCCATCTCAATCAAGCACATCCGGCAACTGGCGACGACGGACAGGCCGGGGTGCCAGCAGTAATGAGGAATCTCCACGCCTGCACGGGCTGCTGCCTCGATGGCGTTCAGGCGTTCCCCTGCTCTGATTTCAATCTCTTTTCCGTCAACAATCACCACTGGCATTGTTGAATTCCTTCCCCCTCATTTTCATTCTTGTCGGGGTGTACCTCGTCAACTGTGCCTCCGAGCCCGGAGTTGTCTGGTCCGCCTCCATCCTCGCTTCGCTCATCGGCGCCCACCTCCTATCCATGGGAGGACACGGGACTCGCTTTGTGCGAGGGAGTGCCGTTGTCCAGAGCGGGCACCGGGCGCCGGGTCTTGTAACCGGTGGGGTTTGTCCGTTTGATGTAATCCTCCAGTTCTTCCCGGAACTTGCGAATCGCCGTCTTTATCGGCCACGCTGCACCGTCCGCCAGGCCGCAGATGGTCGTCCCCGGAATGATCCCGATGTTGTCCGCAATTTCCAAAAGGAGATCGAGATCCACCAGCCGCCCTCGGCCTGCCCTGATCCTCCTCACGATTTGCAGGGCCCAACTCGTCCCTTCGCGACACGGCGTGCATTGCCCGCAGCTTTCGTGAGCGAAGAACCGACAACTGTTATGGAGGAATTCAATCATTGGGTAGGTCTCGTCCATGACGATGACGCCTCCCGTCCCCAGGCCCAGGCACCCCTTTTGAACCGGCCCCATGAAATCCATGGGCACGTCCAGCTCATCCGCAGTAAGGACGCCCGTGCTCAGTCCACCGGGCACAACCGCCTTGGCGCGGCGACCCTTCCATACCCCACCGCCGAATTTTTCAATCAATTCGCGACAGGGAATTCCCAGCGGGGCCTCGTAACACCCCGGCTTGTTGACATGCCCGCTGATACAGAACAGTTTCGGGCCGAAACTTCCCGGGTCGCGGGGATCATCCGGTGATGGAGGCACACCGATGCTGCGGAACCAATCGGCCCCACGTTCGATGATGTGCTTCACGCAGGCCAGTGTCTCCACATTGTTGACAACGGTGGGCTTGCGAAAGAGCCCTTCGACCGCCGGGAACGGCGGTTTGCTGCGTGGCCACGCCCGCTTTCCCTCAATGCTCTCGATCAGGCCAGTTTCCTCACCGCAAATGTAGGCGCCCGCTCCGCGATGAATGTACACATCCAGCGAAAAATTTGAGCCGAGGATGTTCTTCCCCAGATACCCCGCCGCGTAGGCTTCGTCGATGGCCGCCTGAAGCCGCCGGAAGGCCAGCGGGTATTCATAGCGGAGATAGATGTAAGCCGTCGTCGCACGGGTGGCGTAGGCGCTGAGGATCGTCCCCTCCAGCACCTGATGGGGATCCAGCTCCATGAGGACGCGATTGCAGAACGTGCCTGGCTCACTCTCGTCCGCATTGACACAAAGGTAGATCGGTCCCGGATGATCCGCGGGAAGAAACGACCATTTCAGTCCCGTGGGAAACCCTGCGCCACCGCGGCCCCGCAAACCGCTCCGCCGAACTTCTTCCACAACCTGTGCCGGTGAAAGTTCCCGGAGTGCCCGGCGCAAAGTTTGGTACCCTCCCGTCGCCTCATAGGCGCCCAGAGTATGACTGTCAGGGCGATGGATGTTCGCTAACAGGACCGGTGCAAAATTCTCCATGGCACTCTCTATGGGAAGCATTCAGGGCAACTGATCCAGGATTTCGTCAAGCTTCTCTCGGGTGACGCGGGCATGGATGGTCTCGTTGATGAGGACGGCCGGCGCCATCTCGCACGCGCCAAGACACTCGGCAGCCTCCAGCGTGAATCGCCCATCGGCGGTCGTGTCGCCCGGCTCGATCTGCCATTTTTCCTGGAGATAGCCGAGCAGATCTTCTCCCCCGCAGATGGCGCAACTCAACGATCGGCACACCCACACGCGATACTTCCCCAGGGGCTTATGCTGTTTGAAAAACCCGTAAAACGAAAGTGTATCCTGAATTTCCGGGGCTGGTATTCCCAAAAGCGCAGCCAGTTCCCGTACCGCCTGGGGTGAGACACAACCCAACTCCTGATGAATCAGGTGCAGCGCCGGCAGCACGACCGCCCGCGACGACGGATATCGCGGCAAATACGCGCGAATCCTCTCGCGGAGGTCTTCGCTCAGCATCTGACGCCCTCTCTCGCACGGGACTTCGGTCGGCGTCTGCTTGTCGTTCACTGCTTCCTCCTCGCCAGCGTCGTCCGATGGGGAATCGCCGGATACCCCTTACCGGTCCAGCT
>NZ_JACIYL010000186.1 GCF_014359955.1 Thermogutta sp.
GAATCCCCACGTTCAGGGTCGCGACGAGTATTTATCCCCTACAGTTGATTTGTTTTCCAGCTTGGTGTCAAGCAGGCTTGCCAATGCGATACTTTTCAGGTTTGTGGTGGCGCCGCCGGTGGATTGGCTGGATTCTGCGGCCCAGCAGGCGGCGGTGTTCCCGGTTGCGGTGCTAAGGGCTGAGCAGGGGCATTTCCAGCCGCCCCCTGCCCACCAGGCGCCGGCTGAGCCGGATTTGGCGGCACTCCCGCATTGCCAGGAGCTGGCGGCTGGGTGGGTGGCGTCCCACCCCCGGGCTGCGCGCCGCCTTGCGCCGGTGCCGCCGGTTGGGCGCCACCAGGCGGCGCTGGTGTTGGGCCCTGGGGAGCACCCGCCGGTGCCTGCGGCGTCGTCGGTGGCTGGGTAGCGGGCTGCTGTCCCGCCCCCGGCTGAGTGGGCGCCGCCGATTCAGGAGCCGTTGCACCAGGTTGTCCTTGCTCTGCCGGTGGTTGCGCCAGCGATTGGCCTGACGGCAACTCGGGAGCCCCTGGTTTGCCAAGTTCTTCGATGTTGGGCGGATTGAAAATGTAAATAATCCCCTCGATGATCACCGGGACATCATAATTGCTCGTAGCGGACGTGGTCGTAGCTCCCGGTGTGCCCGTACCATAGGAACTCGTCGCGTAACCCGGTCCAGCGGTTTCTTCGCCGTAGCTTTCCGACATGGTGTTGACCATGCCGCCATACCCCATGGGACCACCCGGCTGCCCCATCGATGCCTGGCTTGGTCGGACCAGGACACGAGTGATACGGATCGGCATATCCGAGTTAACGCAGTTAACAAGAAGTTGGTCGAGTTTACGCTGATCCACCACCAGATCCATCCGAATGGGCATCATCTTGAATTCAGCGAACGGTTGGGGCGAACCTGGTGGAAGCGGTTTTCCGTCGGCATCGACGTAACGTCCGTAAAGTGTTGTACCAGGGGCTCCGTAGCCCGATCCATACTCACCTCCTGCGGCTTCCGGACCAACCGGCCCGGAACCCATCGGTGCTGAGCCGGGCGACCCCATACTCCCGGATCCAGTCGGCATCGCCGCCGCCACACTGCTCGCCAGGTACCGTGCGGCATCGGGGCCAATCTCGATGGCGTTAATTCGTTTAACGGCCGCGTTGTGGGGGCCCGTCGCACCTTCGTTGGTCTTGGCGATAATCCGCAACAGAGCTTCGTAGACCCAGAGATCCTCCTGGGCATTCCAGATCTCTTCGGAAGTTGGGACCTTCACCCAGGCAAAACGCTGCTTAATGGCGGCGATATTCTGTGGGTTCCACTCCACAATTCCTTCCATCTCGACTTGTGCTGGGGCACCGGCACCGGTTGCGCCTGGATACGCAGCACCCGGGTATCCCGTGCCGGGATAACCTGCTCCCAATCCCTCTTCACCCACCGTGCTCACGGCTCCAGGATAGCCGGGTGAACCGCCGTAGCCGGCCATTCCGTAACCTCCCGGTCCGGACATCGCGCGGATACTCCCCAGTCGCTTGAGATCTGTTCCCTTGGGTCGGCGGAGATTGATGATTTCGAACAGAGTGGGGAAGTGCTGATCGATGAAATTGAGGTAAATTTCCCGAAACCGTTCCGGAATCGGATCCCCAAACTTACGGCCAGGCTGATTGACCCAGTTAAGAAACTCCTGTCCCAACGCTGCCGGCCATTTATTCTTCTCCTTCTGAGCGGCGTACATGGACACCCATGCCTGGTAGACATCGGCCTTCAGTTCTTCGATCTTTTTCTTGGTGGCTTCAATGACCTGGGCATTGGGTGAACCTGGCTGCACACCGCTGACCTGGGACTTGAGTCCTTCGAGCTGTTCCTTTCGGGCTTTGATACTGGCCTGGACCGACTGCTGGGCCACAAACCAAACCCCCAGGCCGATCAGCACAGCCAAGCTACAGATGACCCAAAAACCCCACTTCTTGATCGCCGCGAGGATTGGTTGCAACTGGTTCATATTGAGGTTCCTTCACGTATCCTGTTCGCCGCGCATCGTGCGATTGTCCGTCAGCCGTTAAGGAGTGCCCGCACCCGGCCCCGGTGTTTGCCCGGCTGGACCGGTCGGATGTTGCTGGCCAGGGGGAGCGCCGGCCTGTCCGCCGGACGGTGGCACCGGAGTTGCCTGATTTTCGTTCGGCAAAATCGGAGCATCCGGCAGAGAGGCGGCATCAGCCGGCGGTTGCTGTGCCGCTGGACCTGGAACCGTTGCCGGATTGGCCGGTGCGCCTGGTCCAGGCCCGCCGACTGGCGGTGGAGTTCCAGGAACGTTCCCGGGGACCGGTTGCGGCGGCACTCCCACCTGGGGAACACCAGGTCCTGGGCCACTCGCCGGAGGTGCTTCCTGCGGCGGCATAACTCCGGGCTGGGGTGTTCCGGGAGTTGCCCCCACCGGGGCTGCCGCACCAGGAGCTGAACCTGGCCCCGGAGGAACCGTACCCGGCGCCGGTTGTGCGGTACCACCTGGCGCCGTTGGCTCTTCCGCTGTTCCAGCTTGCTGCGCGGCCTCTTCAGCGGCTTGCTTTCGGGCTTCTTCCCTCTCTGATTCCGTCTTGGGCTGCCATGCAAACTGGATGGTGAACTGAAATCTCCGCAAGGTGATAAAGCCGGGGATATTGTCCCCGGTCGTCGTTGACGTGGCGCCTGGGCCCATCACCGTGCCGGGCGATCCGGGAATTCCGGTCAAATTCGGTGCCGTGCCCAAGGGCGGGATCGGCGACCCCGGCGTGCCCGTTGGCGTGGTGGGTGGTGTGTAGAAGGGATCGCGGATACGCACCACCTGAATACGCCCAGGATTGATGAGCATGGGGTACATAATGCCCAGCTCTTTCGCCGTCACCCATTTGCCGTTGATCAAAAACTGACCTTCTTCCAATTTTTTAATCAGGGTGTTGCGGACATACTGGGCACCCTGATCCGTGCCGGCCACATCACTATTGTGGAAATGGTACCCGGTGAGGCGAATGACGTATCCCGGCCCACTGGGGCCCGTGATATCCGCAGGCGGCGGATTGGGGGCGGGTGGATCGCCCAGGACGGCCCCCGCCATACCACCGTAAATCGACTCGGGCCCCGAACTCATTCCGTAACTTGGACCGTAAGGTGACGTTGCCGACCCGGCCGTACTGCCCATGGCGCTTCCAGCCGCGGCAGCGGTTGTGGCCTGCGGCTCGGGCTCTTTTTCCCCAGGGGGACGATACCACCCGCCCATCTGCTGCCACCAGGTTTCGAGTTGCTCCATCCGTACCGCCTCAAGGCTGGTGATGTGAATTTCATCACGGCGTTCGAGAATTTCCTGTTGCTTTTTAGTGTCTCCGGCACTTGAGACATCCAGAGTCTCAGCGGCTTTCCGCTCGTACTGCGGTAGTGCCTGGTTGATGGCGGTGAGCAATTCCAGCCATAAGAGACGCCCTTCAATACTGCCGGTGATATTACTGCCAATCGCCTTGATCTTGTCGAATTCGGCCTCCACAGAGGCGAGTTCAGACTGATACTGCTTTACCGTGTTGAGGACCTGCGTGGCCGCACGTTCTGCATCGCCGAAACGTTCTGGAGATACGGTGCTCAAAGCCATCGACTGAGCAGCAAAGCTCACCGCACATCCAAACAGCAAAGTCGTCGCGGCAGCCAGTGCCCACGGCTTTTTTGCCCGGATGAAGCGGTCTTTGACAATTTCATCCGGAAGCATGTTGATTTCCATATACGCCCGTCCGATCCCCTGCAACGCCAGTCCATAGACGATAGCGAAGCAGGAAAGATTCTCTCGGAATACCGGCGACTGGACGACGTCGGGCCCCATCAGACGTTCGAAGTGTTCCACCGACTCCAGGGGAAAACCAAGGCCCTTTTCCAAATAGGCGCGCAGGCCCTGCAATTTCATGGGGTTTCCCAGCGCGAGACCCCGCGTGATCTCGATGGATCGTTCAATCGAGTTGTAATAGCTGATCGAGCGCTGAATCTCTGAGAGAAGCTCAGTAAAGACCGGCCGCATGGCCTGGAAGACAGCCTTGGGGTCCGAGTACGTGGTAGGATTTTTCTTGATATGCTCGGCTTTTGAAAAGGTTAATTTGAGCTCTTTACTGAGCGCCTTGGTGAAGTGGCTACCGCCAATAGGGATATTCCTCTGCCAGACGCGGTAACCGTTTGTGATCACGAGGTCCGTGCTGTCCGTCCCCATCGAAATGACAGCCACCGCGGGTGGTGGGTTGTCCGGGTCATATTCGTCCGGTGGCGGCAGGTCCGGCATGGCGTCGAACCGCACATAGTTGAAAATCGCCAGGGGACTCAACTGGATGATGTCCACCTCGATGCCGAGATTCTGAAAGGGTTGAAGGGCCGCTTCGACCTGCTCCCGCTTGAGGGCAAACAAGCCAATCGTCGTTCCCAGCGTGAATCCGCTCTCACCACCACCAGCATCCAGTCTCTGATAGCGCCAGACCACGCTGTTGAGATCGTACGGGATTTGCTGTTTGGCCTCGTACCGTACCACGTCGGGCAACTTGCTCAATTCGACGGGCGGCAATTTGATGAAGCGTGCAAGCCCCGTAGCACCCGAAACCGAGATGGCAATCTTATGCCCCCGGACTTCATTGCGCGAAAGGAACTGCCGGAGAGCGGTCTCCACAAGACTGGCCGGATCCGCCGAGGGTTGCGTCAGAAGCATCGGATACTCAATGTAGTCAAACGCCTCGGCCACCACGAGTTGTGGGCTTTCGCCCGGTCGCAATCGAAGAGCCTTCAGAGACGCATTTCCGATGTCAATTCCCCAACAAGTCTCGACCTTGGGCATATTCGCTTACCTCGGTCTGAAAAGCCGTGCACGACAGGCCGGCGAGCCGGTCCCAGATACCTGTTACTAATCTTTCTGCAACCCTAGCCGATAACGGTCGTCGAGAGGTGCCTCATCAACGTGCCGGATCGGACGGCCAACTTTCCCGCTTTCCCATCACCCCCTAATGTATCGCCCGCTACCCCTGCATGTCAACTTGCAAACCCCCATTTTTCGGGGACTCTCGTCGGTGATCAATTCCGGTTTGTCTGAGGAGCTGTTCTCCCGCAAAAGGCCACCGTCCGCCGCAAACGCGATTAAAAAAAGCTACGTTTTCTTCGGGCAACCAGTCGCGATCTTCCAAATTCACCTGAACGTTGCTTTTGACAACAGACCTTCGAATAGCCATGACGATTCCGATTCCGCCATCCCCGTCCGAGCAAGCCCACACTGACATTATAGGCACACCGAGTCAAACTTTTCCTGTGCGATCCGTGCCACCAACCTCTCCACAGCCTGCTCCTCTGTGGATTGCCCTTCGCAAATGGAGCGAACTGCTGGGACCGGAAAACGTTGATGGCCCGGACACAGTCGTAAAACGTTACAGTCCTGGTGCCTTACCGAAAAAGTACGTGACCCGTCCTGTGGCTGCCGTTCGTCCAGCCAACCGTGAACAGGTCGTCGGGGTGGTGAAGATTGCCCGAGCCAGCGGAATTCCTCTACACGCAATCAGCCGGGGACAGAACTGGGGTTATGGAGGTCCACTGCCGCCGCGCGACGGCATGGTTATCGTGGACCTCAGTCGGATGAACCGCATTATCGAAGTGAACACCGAATTGGCCTACGCGGTGATCGAGCCGGGCGTTACGCAGCGACAGCTATTTGATTATTTGAAAACCCATCAGATCCCGCTGGTTCCTGACGCCACAGGTGCGGGACCGGAAGCCTCTCTGGTGGGAAACATCCTGCAACGGGGATTTGGCCATACGCCCTACGGGAACCGCGTGTTGCATGCCGGAAATTACGAGGTGGTTTTGCCAGACGGCCGCGTTATTGAGACGGGATTCGGCAGGTACGAGAACGCCAGGGCAAAGCACGTGTTTCCCTATGGTAGGGGCCCCTGGGTGGACGGCCTGTTCACGCAATCGGGCTTGGGAATCGTGACCAGGATGACCATGTGGCTCCTGCCCGCTCCGGAAGCCCTCATCGGATTTGCCCTCAAGGTGCCCTGCGAACACCAGATTGCCCAGATCGTGGAAAGACTGCGTCCCCTCTGTCTGGACGGCACGGTACGAAGCACGGTACACATCGCCAATGATCTGCGCGTGATCTCGGCCCGGACGTCCTATCCGTATTCGCTCACGGGAGGGCGGACACCATTACCGGCCGCCGTTCGTCAGCATCTTCGCCAGAAATTCGGCGTTGGCGCGTGGAATCTCATGGGAGGGCTTTACGGTTCTCGGGGAATGACCCGTCAGGCGACGAGGGAAATTCGACGGGCGTTTCGCGGTTTGGCCCCGGTTTTCTGCTTTGGAAGCAGGCTTTTGTCGGTCGGGCGATGGTTGGCGGAGATGACAGAGCGTTTGGGCGTTCGAACCCCGCTGGCAGAGGCCGTGCGCAGCGCTGATTCGGTGTATCGGCTTCTGGAGGGTGAGCCCTCAGACGAGCATTTGAAAGGAGTTTTCTGGCGACACCGGTCTGTTCCGTCAGATTTCCATCCCAGGGCGGCGGGTGCGCTGTGGTGTTCGCCTGTGTTACCGATGCGAGGGGAGGATGTTCTTGCCCTCCTCCGCACTGTCACTCCCATTTACGAACGTCATCAGCTTGAGCCGCTCATCACGTTTTCCGCGGTCACAAGCCGGGCCCTCGTGGGTGTTTTCAGCATCTGTTATGATCCTGAAGACTCTCTTCAGGTC
>NZ_JACIYL010000187.1 GCF_014359955.1 Thermogutta sp.
ATTCCTCGGCAACATCGACCTCGTCCGGACGGAAAAACCCGGTAGCCTCCACCAGGCGCCGGACAGCCTGCCGGTCCTCCGGGCGAACCACCGTGCGAAAAGTCACACTCGCTTTCTCCTGTGACTCGGTCGTGCCACGCATGTGGGACCTGATTCCTTCCTCTAGATCAGATTGCTGTGATGATCCACTATCCGTTTTCCGGCCGTGGGGCCGGGGTTCGCGGAACCCCGCGATTGCACCAACAAACGATGGCCATCAGGCGTTCTTTTTGCAAGGGTACACCTGAGACGCAAGCCCCCGCACGCCTACGTCTATTTTCCAGCCGGGGCGTTTCCCACGCACTACTCGTCGTGCAGCTCGTCGAGTTCGGTCTGGTCCACGTTGTACCGCAGCAGGACGTAGGCGACGGCCGTGGACGTCCAGAATTGGGCGTACAGGTAAGCCGAGGTCAGGTGGCGAAATACGTCGTGCCACTGGGCCAGACTGGCGCTGCTGAGAAGTTCTCCAAAGGAAACTCTCGGCAGCACGAGCCCCGCTGACCAGAGCGTCAGTCCCATACACCATTCCACGAACAGTGCCACCACCGCGGCCACCACCGCCCCGATCACAGCCGCCACGAAGGCATAGAAGAGAAAGTGGAACGGCCGCCGGAATAAATAAGAGCCCGCAGCCCCCACTGCTCCGTAACCGTCCTGGTTGTCGATCATGATGGCCGCCAGCATCAAGGGCCAACCCAGAACGACGAGCACAACCACCAGGGTGAGAAGCGCTCCCGGAATCACGGTGATGACCCACGCCCAGCCCAGGGGCAGAACATGCGTCCCAAACCAGCTCGCCACAAGACATATGACAGCCGAGATCCAGCCGAAAGCGTAAATGGCCACCCAACCGCCGAGGACACACGCCATCGCCGCTGGCCAGCGTCTGACAGCAAAGCGAACCATTCCCCGGCGACTATGCCCCTCGCCCCTTAAAGCAGCCAGTGCGGCGAACCGGACGATCACTCCTCCGCACAATGTCCACACGGCAAAGACCCAAATCAGGTAGCAAAGCCGTTTAATCCAGTCCGGCCAGGATCTCTCCAGTCGAATGGCACGAGGCATGCCGGGCCGATCGGGAACATAGGTGATCTGAAGAAAGTAGGTGTAACAACTGGCTAGGTCCGCCCAAACACCGAAAACAGGCACCAGCCGTGGTTGGCGAGCAAGCTCTGTGAGCAGCGACGCGCTTTCCCGAGCCCGCGATGAAGACGACCGAGACGTCCCAACCCGGTTCTGGACGGGCTGGGCCAGGCTGAGATCGACTCCTCCCAAGCTCAGGGGCACCCCGCGAGGAAGGGCAGGCAAAGGTTCGCGGTGGGGAAAAGCGTATTCCAGCGCCTGGCGTCCGGCTTCCACCAGCAGCAGGCCTGCAATGGCGAGCACCAACACCCGCAAACTCAGCGCAACTATCGCCGCGCGGACCAGGCGCAACCACGGAAAAATTTCCCACCACAGCACACGTCGGATGGCAACCTCACGTGGCTCCTCCATGATTTCGACCTCCTCAATCGGCCAGCGCGTCACGGCATCCCCGGGGTCTCCACGCTCACATCGAGAGAACCCGGCGTTCTTTCACAATTCTCAATCCTTCCAGATATCGGCGATACGGGCATCAACGTCCGGCAGTGGCGGCAACGGGGCACTCGGCGTGGGTTCATACCAGAACGTTGCGCAGCACCAGTCATCTTCCGTTTCCACCAGTCCGTTCTTCCAGCCGATCTGCTGGATGGTGATGCGGCATTCCTTCTGCCATGCAATCGGGTCGGGCAGATGCCACCGATACATGGAAACGAAATTGTTTTGATCCAGTGAACACCCCTGATAGAAAAACGGCACCTGCTGGATGCCCCAGGAGAGTCCCACATAGTCCTCGCTGCCCGTCCCGCAAATTGTGGGAAACTCGGTGTCACCATCCATATACACCTTGATTTCCCCTTCCCCCCACCACTGGCCAGGATGCAGATTACGCACCCCTATGACGACACCGATATATCGGCCCTTGTTTTTTCGCAAGGGCAAAATCTCGAAATCCTGTTTTTGCGTGGTGAGGTTTTCACGCCGGAAAAGAACGTGCAGTCGGCCGACATCGTCGGGGTGTTTATCTCCCAGGGTGTAGTCGATCTGATAAAAGATCGGGGGCGTCCGGTTGCCCTTCGTTTCGTTCGTCAGGGTGATCCGAGCACGTTTGGTGAAGGGCATCGGCAGCCAGATGTTCATGCCCGCCCGCGGCCCTACCGAATGCACGGCCGAAAAGTACGGCATCACCTTCCCATGGGCAAAGCCGAAAAAGTCGCCCAGCGGACATTCAATACTGGGGTGTTCCTGCCCTTCCCAATAAGCGCGGATGACCAGGCTCCGCAAGTTCTCCGGATTCGATTCGGTGGTCAGCCAGATATGGCGGATAGTGCCGGGCCCTTCGATATCGCACAGTTGGAGCGTTTCCCCGGGCTTGATGGGGCGCATTGGCGAGCCCTTCCGACCCACGCCAAGGTTGCTGGCAGCCTTGCCGCCTTCTCCCGGTGCCCCTGTGGGGTTCTCGAAGGAAATCGACCGCGAAATCAGGCCGGTATCCAGCAGATAGGGCTGGTGAATCACATCCGGCTGCTGGCCCCACACGGCCGCATTCCCCACCCAAAGCCCTATCGCAAGTCCCACCGCTGTGCTGAGCCAGAAAACGCGTTTCATTGTGTCATCCTTTCTTCAGGTAAACGTACGCTATGAACCGACTCTGCTGCATGCCGCCCCCATTCTGCCGAAAAACCTTGTCCCTCGCAACCGGTACGAAAGAGAATGGAGTTAAAGAAATGTGGCTCGGCCCAGCCGGCCATCGCAGACCCACGTGACGTTCACCCACTACAACAGATCCAACGCAGTCAGGTAGGGGCCATTCATGAATGGCCCTTACAACGTCGGAGGGACCTGCTTGTCGGGTCCGATCAACAGCAGTCGATGACCCATTCCCCTTCATCGGGCACGACAAGCGTGCCCCTCCGAAACACCCCTCGGTGCCCGCCCAAACGCAATGCATGTTCTAACGTTGAAATGCGGACGTGATGAATACGTCTCTCCGGCGCAGGCCCTTACCGAGCGCGAACCCCCTTGCACATACGAGGTCACAAGGATTAGTAGGGCCAATTCATGAATGGCCCCTCCGGGATGATCTTTGGATGTGATCAATGTGTTGGAGAGGCGATTCGCAAATTTCCCCCACCAATAACCGGCGCCGCGGCGTCCGAACAAGCCGCATTTCCTCCCCCGAAACGCCAATCCTTGCCGAATGGTCAGCTTGAAAATGGGCAAACCCCAGACGACTGCGGCTTATCGGCCAATCCGTCCCTGAGCTACAATAAACTTTTTGCAGCACAGGGCGCTGCCACCTCGTGGACCACGGTCCCAGGCGGTTGCCGCTTCCATGATCAACTCGCAAAAGTGCGATCACACCTCTTCCACGGCTGAAAAATCGGGAGAAAGGTGCGTTTTCATGGCGGAAAAACAACCCTTTGCGGAGTACCTCGCCCAGGGCGTCGTGGTGTTCGACGGAGCCATGGGCACGGAGATTTATCGCCATCATGTGTTCACCAATCGGTGTTTCGATGAACTCAATCTGTCCGATCCGAAGCTCATCCGCAAAATCCATCAGTCGTACTGCGAGGCGGGCGCCGAAGTCCTGACCACCAACACCTTCGGCGCGAACCGGGAGACCCTCGCCAAGTACGGCCTGGCCGAGCAGGTGCGGGCGATCAATCAGGCAGGCGCCCAAATCGCCCGGCAAGTGGCCGATGCCGCCGACCGACCGGTCTACGTCGCCGGTTCCATCGGGCCGCTCCCCACGCTTCCCCAAAACGAAGAAGTTCTGTGGCAGATGATCTGGGAGCAGGTCGATGCCCTCGTGGAAGGCGGCGTGGACTTCATCATCTTTGAAACCCAGCCCAGTCGTCAGGCGCTGGAACTCTGTGCGGCGGCGATGCGGGAACGGCCGGGCGTGCCGTTCATCCTTTCAGCGGCGGTTTACGAAGACGGCGAAACCGCTTCCGGGGAGACGGTCCAGCGGTTATTCGCCCCGCTCCCCGAAGGATATCCGGAACCGCTTGCCTGGGGACTCAATTGCGGCAGTGGTCCCCATGGTTTGCTCGGTGCTGTGGAGCAGGCGGTCCGCATCCTTCGCAAACCGCTCGTCGTGCAGCCGAATGCCGGCATCCCCAAGGAAGTTGAGCATCGCCGCATTTATCTCTGTTCGCCCGAGTATCTGGCCGAATACGCCAAGCGATTCGTCAATCTTGGGGCGGCCGGAGTCGGCGGGTGCTGCGGCACAACACCAGAACACATTCGCGCCATCTGCGACGCCGTGAAACCTCTCGTCCGCGCCCGCGTCAAGCCGATCTTTGTCGGCCCGGCAGAGGCCGTGGAACTCAAAACGCCGGTGCCTCTGGCGGAGCGGTCGCGATTCGCCTGGCGGCTGGTGCACAAACAATGGGTGACCTCTGTGGAACTGGTGCCCCCCCGTGGATACGACCTCCGCGACATCATCGAGAAAAGCAAAATGCTTCACCGGCACGGAGTGGACGCCGTCAACATTCCCGATGGTCCCCGCGCCAGCTCGCGGATTTCGCCCCTCATCACAGCGGATCGCATCCAGCGGGAGGCGATGATCGAAGTCATCCTCCATTTCTGCTGTCGGGACCGAAACCTGATCGGCATGCAAGCCGACCTCCTCGCCTGTGCCGCCTGCGATATCCGCAACATCCTGTTCATCACCGGCGATCCACCGAAGCTCGGCAATTATCCCCATGCCACCGGCGTGTTCGATACCGACTCGATCGGCATGGTGGGCGTTCAGAAGCGTCTCAATCAGGGCGTGGATCTGGGCGGCCAGCCCATCGACCCACCCACCGCCGCGGTCATCGGAGTCGGTCTGGATCCCACGGCCATTGATCAAAACCGCGAACTGGACCGCTTTCGCCGCAAAGTGGAGGCCGGGGCCGAGTTCGCCATCACTCAGCCGGTCTTCGACCCCGACGCCCTGCTGCGATTCCTGGACAAGGTCCAGCACCACGGAATTCCGATCATCGCGGGAATTTGGCCCTTGGCCAGCCTCCGCAACGCCACATTTCTGAAAAATGAAGTGCCCGGCGTGGTCATCCCCGATTGGGTGATGGAAAAGATGGCCTCCGTCACCAGCCGCGAGGATCAGCTCAAAATGGGGATTGAAATCGCTCGACAGGCCATCGAGCGGATTCGCGATCGCGTGGCCGGAGTTCAGGTGAGTGCCCCGTTCGGCAAAATTCAGGTCGCTCTGGAAGTCATCGGGGCATGAGGCATCGTCGCCATGCCGTCCCCCGTGTTCCGTCCCACGATTCTGGAAGTTCGCACCGTCACCGGAACCGGCGGAGGTCCGGAAAAGACAATTCTTCTTGGGACACGGTGGCTGAAAGCACGCGGCTGGCCCATCCACATCGTTTACCTCCATCCACCTGCCGATACCGCGTTCGAGGTCATCTGCAATCGCGCACGGGAACTCGATGTGCCCCTGATTGACTTCGAGGATCGCGGCCCGCTCGATTTTCGCACCGTCCGTCGGCTGTTTCGGCTCGTTCGCAGGCTGGGCAACGTGATCTGGCATGGGCACGATTATAAGGCGGACGCCCTGGGCTGGTTCCTCCACCGCGTTCATCCAATGACGCTTCTCAGCACGGTCCATGGGTGGGGTGTTTACGCCCCCCGGGTGCATTTTTACCATTTCATTCACAAACTGTGTCTCCGCGGATTCGACAGGGTGGTCTGCGTCTCGCCCTCCCTGCGGGAAGAATGCATCCGAGCCGGGATACCACCGTCCATCTGCGAGCTGTTGCCCAACGGCGTGGACTGCGAAGAGTTTGCGCCGCCCTCTTCACGTGAAGACGCCAAACGGCGACTCGGTCTGCCCGCATCGTGCCCGGTTGTGGGCTACGTGGGCCGGCTCTCCGCCGAGAAAGACCTGGGCACATTGCTTCGTGGATTGGCCCGGCTCATGGAAAACGGTGTGGCAGTGCATGCGCTCATCGTGGGCCATGGTCCGGTCAGGGATGAGCTTCACAACACGATCCGCCAGTTCTCTCTGGAACAGCATGTGAGCCTGGTCGGACACGCCCCGGATCCTCGACCGTACTATGCGGCTATGGATGTGTTTGTTCTGCCCAGCCTCCGCGAAGGATTGCCCAACGTGCTCCTCGAGGCCATGGCCATGGCCGTGCCCGTCGTGGCAACCCGTGTGGGGGGAATTCCCCAGCTTGTTCACGACGGCGAAACAGGGGTTCTCATTTCCCCGGGTGATGATCGCGCTCTGGCCGATGCGGTGAAGCAACTGATGGGCGATCGTGTTCGGGCAGCGACACTTGGGGAAAGCGCCCGCCGGTATGTGAAAACTCACTACAGTTTCGATCGCCGGATGGAACGCCTGGAGCGGATTCTGGAGGATCTTCTCAACCGCCCTGCTTTTCTTGCCCGCCGTGACGGGTGACGTTTTCCCAGATCGAACGCAGTTCGTGAACTTCCAGAGACTCGATCACCGCATTGCCCCCCTGTGCCGTGATCGTGAGCTGCCCGGGTTTCGGGCCAAATGGCCAGCAG
>NZ_JACIYL010000188.1 GCF_014359955.1 Thermogutta sp.
CAGTGGCAGAAAAACTGGCGCATGCGACCGGTGACAGATTTGCCGGACCAATGTACGAGCTGTTCCAGCTCCAGCGACAATCATTGCGATAACGCAACAACGATAAGGTGACAGATACTAAAACAAACGGGAACTGATGGGCGAGGCCGGGAAATCGCCTCCGGTAAGCCCGCGTGATGGCGGCAGCGGTTCGTTTGTGGACAGATCCCTCGTGGGTGCGTTCCCGTTTCGCCGACGCGTTCGATGTTCGCCAAACAAGCAGGGGGTTCTGGCTGGAAGGCCACGTTGACCGAACTGGAGTAAGGATGCTCACCATGGGCACAGACTGGGAGCGAGAACTGGCTGATTTTCTCAACGAATTGATTACGATTCAGGGGCATGTGCTGACATATCTTCGGGAAAAGCGGACGTGCCTCGCCAACGCCGATGTGGAAGGACTCGCGGCGCTCGTTCCCCGCTGCGAGTATATTCAATCGCGGCTTCAACGGTGTCTGGATCGCCGCCTGGAACTGCTGAATAAAGCCCGCCAGGAGGGCTTTTCCGCTGACAGTGTACGGACGCTGGCAGAATCGGCGGGGGTGAGTAGAGCCGTGTCAAACCGGCTTGCCGAGGCTGCCCATAATATGCGTCTTTTGCAAATTCACAATCTCACAAATTGGATGCTCAATCAAAGGGCCCTCATGCATCTTTCGCAATTGATAGAGATTATCGCGACCGGTGGCCAGCGCGCGCCGACATATGAAAAGAGGGGAACACCTGTCTGCGATGGTGTACAGGGAAGTTTGCTGGATCAATCAATTTGAGAATATTGGTAAGGCTGCAAAGGCGATGTAAAACAGGAAAGACGCAATGTCCCTTTTTAGTGCCATCCGAATGGCCAGTAATACACTGCGGGCAGACCAGATCGCCCTGCAGGTGGCCGGCCAGAACATCGCCAACGCCGAAACTCCCGGTTATATTCGGGAGGAGGTGGTCCTCAAGCCAGCGCCCATCCAGAAGCTCGGGGGGCTTCCGATGGGCCTGGGCGTTGAGGTGGCAGCCGTCATTCAGAAGATTGATCACTTTCTCGAAGAGCGATTGCGGGCGTCTGTGAGCGATCGAGCGGGGGCGGAAGTCCGCGAACAAACGTTCCAACAACTGGAGGGGCTCATCGGCGAGCTGAACGACACCGATCTGAGCAGCGATCTTACGCGCTTCTTCTCCAGTATCTCGGAGATCCTTAATCAGCCGGAGAGTACCTCAGCCCGAAATCTTGCTGTCCTCCAGGGGCAGACCCTCACCCGAAATATCCAGCGTCTTTATGAACGTGTTAATCAGGTACGCTCCGACCTCAATTCGAGAGTCGACGATATTGCCGATCGCATCAACAAACTTATTGAGGATATTCGCCAACTGAATATTCGCATTGCCGAGACTGAAGGCGGCGATGTTTCCCAGAGCGACGCGGTAGGGCTCCGCGACCAGCGGCTCCAGGACCTGGAAGAGCTGGCCAGCCTGATCGATATTCGCGTTGAGGAACAGCCGAGTGGAGGTGTGGCCGTCTATTCCGGCGGGTTCTTCCTGGTGTATGAAGGCACAGCCCGGCAGGTCTCGGTGGCACGGCAGAGCGATCGCGGTCTTGCCATTTCCGAGATTCGTCTCGACGAAACGAACTCTCCTCTGGAGGTGAATTCGGGAGAGTTGCACGGGCTTCTGGTGGCACGCGACAGCATCCTCGGCGGTTTTCTTGACCAGCTCAACCAGTTCAGTGCCGCGCTCATCTCGGGCTTCAATCAGCTTTTTTCCAGCGGGCAGGGGCTCACCGGGTTCTCCTCGGTCACCTCGACGAATGCCGTGACAGACAGTGATCTGCCGCTGGATAGTGCGGGCTTGCCGTTCCCCCCTCGCAACGGCTCGTTCCAGATTCAGTTGTACAACACACAAACAGGAACGATAAAGACATACACGATTCGAGTTGATTTACTGGGACATACTCCGAAGACGACGCTTCAGGATATTGCCAGCCAGATTAACGCGATCGACGGTCTCTCGGCCACGATCGATGCTGGCGGCAAACTGACGATCCGGTCCACCTCCAGCGATCAGGTTTTCGCATTTGCCAACGACACGAGCGGTTTCCTTGCCGCGCTGGGCATCAACACGTTCTTCACCGGCAGCAACGCCGGGAATATCGGCATCAACCCCGTGGTGGCGAGTGATCCGAGCAAGTTCGCCGCAAGCCGAGGGGGTATTGGTGCGGACACCCAACTCGCGGAAGAACTCGCGGGATTCGGCGACAAACCCATGGACGATTACGGCGGGCTGAGCCTTCACGAACTTTATGATCGGATGGTTGCCGAGGTAACGCAGGGCTCGGCGATTGCCAAAGCCGAGGCCGACTCGGCAAGAACCTTCGAGAACACGCTGCGAGGCCAGAAACTGGCCATCAGTGGCGTCAATCTCGACGAGGAAGTCGTCAAATTGATTGCCTACCAGCGCCAGTTCCAGGTGTCGGCGCGGTTTATTAAAACACTCAACGATTTGCTGGAAATTCTGGTGAGTATTTAAAACTGAAAAATAACTGACCAATTCAATGGTACTGGCGCGATAGTACCGGATAACGCTTGAGGCTGCCTGTCAGGACACCACGTGTATGAGCGGAATTAGTGGTGTTCCCACCACCCGAATTACCGACCTGTTCGTCCGCCAGCGTCTCCTCCAGCAGATGCAGGCGGACCAGAGAGATATTTTCGAACTCCAGACCCAACTGAGTACAGGTCATCGATTCAGTGTCCCCAGCGCCGATCCGATCGCCTCTTTGCGGGTGATCGGACTGCAGAGGCTTCTCGAGCAGAAAAGTCAGGTCAAGTCCAATCTCGCCACAACGCAGTCGTACCTGGCGGCTTCGGACACGGCTCTCAGCCGAGTTTCCGAGATTGTGGCTGAAGCCCGGGCGAATGCCCTGGGCGTTCTCGGTACGACGGCCACCGACGATCAGAGGGAAGCGGCGGCACAGCAGATTCAGCAGGCCATTCAGCAGCTTTTGGACGCAGCCAACCAGAAATTCCGCGGACGCTATCTTTTTGCAGGAACGGCCACCGATACAAGACCGTTTACTCGGGTTGATAACAATCTTATCCTTTATCAGGGGAATGAAGGCGTTCTGCGGTCCTACGTCGATACGGATCTTTTATTCGACAATAATACCCCCGGCAGCGTGATTTTCGGCGCGGTCTCGCAGGTCGTCCAGGGCAACGCAGACCTCCGTCCACGACTGCGGTTCGATACGCCGCTTGCAGACCTGCATAATGGGGCAGGTATTGCGCTGGGGAGCATCGCCATTTCCGATGGCACCAAGACAGCGATCGTCGATCTGAGCGGTGCCCATACCATTGGAGATGTCGCTCTGCTTATCAAACATAATTCGGCGAATATACCTTTGAATGTAGAAGTGACGTCCACCGGCTTGAAAATCGAGCTGGCTTCCAGCACGGGCGACCTCACCATCCGTGATGTGGGCAACGGAACAACGGCCAAGCAACTTGGCATTTTTCGCGACATCGGGCTCGGGACCACACCAATTGTGGGAAGCGACCTTCAGCCTCGACTGACCGGCACAACACGGCTGGCCGATCTGCTGGGCACACCCGCGCGAGCTGTTTTGCGCTTTCAGGGGAGCGACAACGATTTCATCCTGGAGGCCGACCGAAACGGCGACACATTAAACGGCGTGAAAATACGCCTCGTCGACGATCCCACGGTCAGTGTGGGAAACGAATTTATCGAATATGACGATGCAAATAAAGAACTGACAATTCATATCGATGAAACCCACAGCAAAGCACAGGATGTCGTGGCGGCCATCAACGACGCCTATTCGGCCGGCGTCATTCCCTTTTATGCATCGCTGGATGTAACAGACCAGGGTGAATTTCCTGGTCAGGGCCTGGTTTTCCCGACGCCGTCAGGGCAATGGGCTGCCGTTACCGAAGGGGGCAGCGGCGAGGATTTCGATCGGGAAGCCGGCCTGCAGATCACCAACGGCGGTAAAACTTTCGTGGTTGACTTTGCGGATGCCTATACAGTCGAAGATGTCATTAATAAACTGAATAAGCCCGAGTATGGTCTGATAGCTGAGATTGGTGACAGCGGGCGGGGGATCAATATCCGGTCCCGCATCAGCGGTGCCGATTTCGCCATTGGAGAGAACGGCGGGAAAACGGCCACGCAACTGGGTGTGCGCACATTCACCGGGGCCACCCGATTGAACGAACTGAACTTCGGACGCGGAGTTCATGACTACGAGGAAGCAGGGCAAACTGCCCAGGCGATCTATAATCCGGGTGGTGCGAATAATGCTCTGATTTTACAGGCCAGGACGCCGGGGTCGGAATGGAACGGGTATAAACTTCGTTTTTTCGACACAGGCGGGCCGCCCGGCTCAGAAACGATCAGTTTTGATCCCGTGCAAAAAGAGATTGCCGTCGGCATTGTGCCCGGCAGTACGACCGCCCGGAAGATTGTCGAGTTATTCGCCGCGACACCCGGTGCGCGGGATCATTTCGATCTCCGGCTTGCCGACGACAATGGTGCGAATAACGGTTCCGGACTATTGAGTATCGGTGAGGTGGAGACAAGCGGGGGAAGTGCCGGCGGCATTGACTTCGTGATCACGCGGGCTGACGGAGTCAGGCTGGAAATCGATGTCTCCGGCGCGCAGACAATCCAGGATATTATCGATCGAATTAACAACCATCCGAATAATCCACCGCGTGCACCGGGGGAACCGCCCTTCCTGACGGCTCGTTTGGCGCAATATGGAAACGGGATCGAATTGGTGGACGAAGGTGTCGGTCCCGGCGTCCTCACCGTGGAGCGGACAAAGTTGAGCACCGCCGCCATCGATCTGGGGCTGATTCCTCCAGGAGCCGACAAAAAGACTGCCACGAACGCGGGAAGTCGCGGTCAGGCTGTTATCAGTTCGCCGGGAACCAACAACGACCTGATCATCCGCACACACGGGTCAACTTCCGCGGCCAACGGGTACCGCGTGATCGTTGAAGACTCTGGTGGCGGACCAGCAAATTTCACTTTCGATCCTGCTTCGAAGACTCTGCGGTTAAAGATTCAGCCAGGTGTGACCACGGCCAACGACCTCGTTCAGCTTTTCGAGGCCGATCCGGTCGCGCCCCAGATGTTTGAATTGGTTCTCGACGGTCAGGATGGAAACGACGGAAGCGGCGTCGTGGCCCTCACCGATCCTCAGAATCCTCCCACCATCGACGGGGGCGAGGGAGCGCGGCTCACTGGTCAGGATGTGCACCCGCTGGAAACAGACGGGATTTTCACCGCCCTCGTGCGGCTCCACAGGGCCCTCATAGAAAACGACGTGAGCGAAGCGCAGCGGGCCGTGGACTTGCTTGATGAGTCTGTTCTGCAACTCAATTTCGCCCGCGCAGAACTGGGCGCCAAGCAGCAGGGGCTTGATATCCTTTCGCAGAGGCTGGAAGACGAAAATCTTCAGCTTCAAACGGCTCTCTCTTCGGATTACGATGCCGATCTGGCGGAGGTGATTTCCTCGCTGGTGGCCAAGCAATCGGCGTATCAGGCCGCGCTTCAGGCAACCGCGCGAATTTTCCGCATGACCCTGCTTGACTATATTTAATTGAGGGCACGTTAATTGAGGGCACGCTCGCGATCCGGGTCATAGACTTCCCTGATGAAAGATAGCTTCACCTCCCGAAGTCGGAGCGTCGCCGGTCTGGCAATAGGCGGGGCTTCAGCATCGGCGAGACGGACCTGCTGGGCGATCGGGTTGCAGTATCGGCGTGCGACAGGCAAGAATCCTCCGCCATGAGAAACGCCGCGGCCCCCGGACATAGCATCTGTCAAATGAGAGCGTTCAAAGCATGGAACCACTCCAGGAGATACTGGCAAGGAAACAGGAACTCCGCCGACAGCTCCGCGCCGCGCAATCCGGCATTCCCCAAGAATGGATTGAGGCGGCGTCCCGGCTTGTGGTGAGCCAGGTGAAATCGTTCCCGCCCTATCGGGCAGGGAACTCGATCATGTGCTTCGTCAGTCTTCCGCGGGAAGTGTACACCCATGAACTGCTCCAGGAAATGCGGCACGAGGCCAAGAATGTCGTCATCCCGTGGTGCGACAGCACGGAACTGCGACTGTTTCGGTTCCGTAACTTCGACGAACTCGTGCCCGGCACACTCGGTATTCTGGAGCCTGCCGAGTGGTTTCGCACGGCGGGCGATCGTGTGGTGACACCGGAGGAACTGGACCTCGTGCTGGTCCCGGGGCTCGGATTCGATCGTCGAGGGGGACGTCTGGGTCGGGGAAAAGGGTTTTATGACCGGTTTCTCAAAAAGCTTCCACCACGCGTTCCCAAAGTAGGGCTGGCCTTTGAATGGCAACTCGTGGACGAAATTCCCATGCTTGCGCATGATGTTCGTATGGACTGGATTATCACAGAAAAGAATATTTACTCATGCCATTGATTCGGTGTAACGGCTGCCGCGACTAAACAATTTCGCGATTCTTTTAATTCCCTGTCTTTCGTGCAGCGATATTGCGGGGCTTGATGGGGCGTTTTGTGACGACGGGCATTCGGAAAAGGAAGCCAACTCACCGGGCCCCGTTTACTGTG
>NZ_JACIYL010000189.1 GCF_014359955.1 Thermogutta sp.
AAAATCCACCCCAAGCCACGGGCAAAAAGTTTTATAGGGGCAATTCATGAATTGCCCCTACCATTTGCCCGCAACAGAATTAACCAGCGACTGTCGGACCTGACAAGCAGGTCCCTCCGAGAGGTTGGAGGGGCACGCTTGTCGTGCCCGATCAGGAGGCATGGGCGATCAATCGGTGGTCATCGGACCCGACCGGCGGTCCCTCCGAATATGGACGTGACAAGCACGTCCCTTCGAAAGCGGACGCGACGACCAGATCTCTCCGGGCTGTTCCCGGCATCGTCGTGTGCACCCGGTCGGTGAACTTCACGTGCTTTAAAAACTTTGCCGCTGTCCGTTGCAGGGCTGGGTCGCGCGGAGTACATTCAGTGCTTGGCTGACGGGAGAGGATTCCCCCCAATCATCACCCCGCACCAGCGCACGACGTTCCATCGCGGCACATCCCTATGGATTGCAGGTTCATTATTCCGGATCATCCCAGGAATTTATTTCCCATTGGCAAAAGGAGCGATCGCGATGATGCTTCCGGGGAGACAAATGGCGGCTTGTGGCTCAACGCAGACAGCTCGGGTTGTTGGACGGCTCTCACGTCTGGTCTTTCTCGTAACAATTGTCGGTGCGGGGACCGGCGTGCTGTCCGATCGCGGTGCTCGCGGGGAAGACTGGCCCCAGTTCCACGGGCCTCATCGTGATAATATTTGCACAGAAACAGGGCTCCTTCAGGAGTGGCCGGAGGGCGGCCCCAAACTTCTCTGGACGCTGGAGGGTCTTGGCCGCGGGTATTCCACAGTTTCGATTGCTCACGGGCGGCTCTACACGATGGGGGATCGGCCTGCGGACGGTGGTGAGGCCCAGTTTGTTCTGGCCTTCGACCTGGCCACCCGGAAAGAGCTCTGGGCGACGCGGATTGGACCGCCGCACCGCGACGGGGGACCACGTTGCACGCCCACCGTGGATGGCGATCGCGTTTACGCCATCGGCACGGACGGGGATCTTGCGTGTCTCGATGCGGTCACCGGCCGAGTGTTGTGGAGCAAGAATTTCGCGCGGGATTTCGGCGGTAAAATGATGTCCATGTGGCGGTACAGTGAGTCACCGCTGGTGGACGGGGAAAAGCTGGTTTGCACCCCCGGCGGAAAAGACGCCCTCCTCGTCGCGCTGGACAAGAAAACGGGCGAAACGATCTGGCGCTGTCAGCCCGGTGATTTGGGACCAAGCGGAGCCGACGGAGCGGGGTACGCCTCCATCATGCCGGCTGAGATTCATGGTGTTCGTCAATACATCACTCTGGTGGGAAGGGGAGCCGTTGGCGTCGATGCCGCGACCGGCAGACTCCTGTGGCACTACAACCGAATCGCCAACCGCGTGGCGAACATCTCCAATCCCGTTATCCGCGGCGAATATGTTTTCGTCAGCACGGCTTATCGCACCGGATGCGCTCTGCTGCGAATCAAACGGGATGGTAAGACGTGGTCGGCGGAGGAAGTCTATTTCCACGATGCCAACACGTTCTCCAACCATCATGGTGGCATGGTGCTCGTTGGGGATTACCTGTACGCAGGCGATGGCCAGAATCGTGGCGCCCCCATCTGCATCGAGTTTCTTACCGGCAAGGTAATGTGGAAGGAGCAGCCGGTGGACCGCGGATCAGCGGCCGTCCTCTACGCCGACAACCGACTATACTTCCGCTATGAAGGCGGCACAGTCGCACTCATCGCACCGGATCCCCATCAATTTCGGCTAATCAGCCAGTTTCGCCCGGCCGTCGTGGACGGCCCAGCCTGGCCTCATCCCGTTATCTGCGACGGGAAACTTTATCTGCGGGCTCATAATGTGCTCATGTGCTACGATATCAAGAACAAGCCCTGACTCTGTGAAACCAGTTGGTTTTGACACGTCAACCCGGCGATGGATGACCGCTCGGGCGGCTCATGCAATCGACGAACAGGTCCCTGGATCTCTTCCGTCCGATGTCGCGAGAACATTGCTTTTTCGGGATTATTTTGAGTGTGCTGCTGGTCACATTGGCCGGCGGATGTGGCCTCCAACCGGCGGAGCGTGACGAGGCCCTTCGGGCTGCCACCACGGGAGCGTCGAGCGACTCCGCTTCCTCTTCGGGGCAGTTTCGCCGGATCGTCTCCATGGCCCCCAGCATTACCGAAACGCTTTTTGCCCTGGGATGCGGAGATCGGGTGGTGGCCGTCACCGATTTCTGTGAATATCCCCCCGAAGTCCGCAACTTGCCCCGAGTCGGTGGATACATCAACCCGAACCTGGAAGCCGTCCTGCGGCTCAGGCCCGACCTGGTCGTCGCACCGGCGGGCGCCGAAGACCTGCCCGCCAAATTGAAGGCGATGGGGCTCCGCGTTCTTACCGTGGACCACCGTTCCATCGATGGTGTGTTCGATTCGCTGTCGATTCTGGGCAAGGCGCTGGGGGTGGAACAGCGAGCCCAAAAGCTGGCCGCTAGCTGGCACGAGCGACTGGAGCTCATCGCCCGACGGTGTCGCGGTCAGCCGCGGCCGCGCGTGCTGGTTGTCGTGGATCGACCTCTGGAGACCGGTCGGCTCCAGAATCTCTGTGCCGCCGGATCTGATGGGTTTCTCAATAAACTCGTGGCACTGGCCGGTGGAGAGAACGTCCTCGGGGACTCCGCCGTTGCTTTCCCCATCATTTCGGCGGAGACCGTTCTGCGTCTCAATCCGGAGGTGATCATCGACATTCAGGCGGGAAAAGAGACCTCGTCCGACCATCATGCGGAATGGCTGGCCGCCTGGCAGGAAGTGAAAGAGGTCGCCGCCGTGCAAAATGGACGTGTTTATCTTCTGGGAAAGGATGTGCCTGTGGTCCCCGGTCCGCGGATGATCGATCTGGCGGAATTTCTTGCGCGGTGCATCCACCCGGAGTTGTTTGACGCTTCCGGCCCCTCCCGCTCAGTGACCTCCCGGGAGAAGTAATCGCTCACCCTGCTCGATCGCCAACGGCCGATGGCCGGTCGCTGTTCCTTGGAAGGCGATTCTCGCAGGGGTAAAATAATGGCCAATAAGCAGTCGGCCGTTTGGAACGTGTTGCGCGTCCCGGAGAAGAACTGTCTACGGGACGGGCCAGGGGAGGGAATCTGTCGGGCGCTTGTCCATCACGTGGTCAATCTCAATTGATTCAGCTTGGGAGAGGACGGACCCATGAGTGAAATCTCCAATTCTTATGTGGCACGGATCGGTGAAACGGCGGGTTTGGTATGGCATGCTTTACACGCCAACGGCCCGCTCAACCTCAGTCAGCTTGTCAAGAAGCTGGAACGGCCGCGCGACGAGGTGATGCAGGCCATCGGCTGGCTTGCTCGGGAGGACAAGCTCATCTTCATGGACCGCGGTCGCGCCCGGCTGGTCGCACTCAAAGAGCAGGCCGGGATGTGAGGGGTTGGACAGGCTTTTTGGGTCAAAACTCGAAAATCTTCCGCACGTCTTCGATAACCCCTTCTTTCGTCATGAGGCGCCCCGGCTCTCCAGGCTTATCGAAAACGAGCCATTGCTTCTTCGCCCTGATCGGCATCTCAATGCGATAGGGTTTGCACCGTGGAATGGCTTCGATGGCTTTTTTCGCCCCTTCGTAGAGAGCACGCCGCGTTTCTTCAAAGGGATAAAGCACGGCGCTTTCGCGAGCCAGCCCTTTCTTGACGGCGACCGTCACGACCTCCGGCCCGAAGAAGGTTCGCGCTTCGCGGCAGGTGGCCTCGTCGCCCGTTACCATGATTGTGGGGACGCCGAAGGCTCCGGCGTAAAGAGCCACCTGCGCAAGCTCCCCCGATTCCACCCCGTTGTACCAGTAGCGGTTCTCGCTTCGAGATGATTGCGTGTGACAGAGTACGCCGTCCGGCGTCCCCATCATGGCATGGGCACCGAGTTGCACCACGCCTGCGAAGGTCTCATCGAGTTCGGGCATCATGCTGGGCCGCGGCAAACCCGTAATATACTTGGCCCCAGGCACCATCAGATGCGGTACAAAGGCCTGGCTGCCGTGACCATCCAGAATGACGATCTCGGTCGCACCGGCTTCGCGGAGTCCCCGCACCACCGCCGCAATATCGCCCATCAGATATTCCTTGGCCTGTTCATTGAGGGGGCCGGTCTCGCGGGTTTGGGCGAACTTGTAAACGCCGCTTGCCCCCTCCAGGTCGGTGACGATGTAGATTTTCAGGCCCTGCCCGTGGACGGCGATCGGCCAGGTGAACAACGCGGCGATCAACCCACCCACCCCCAGCACATTTTTCCACCGCATAACCGCAACTCCTTCTCTTTGTCATCCAGCATGTTGCACCGCTTTTACGAACGTTCGGCCGATATTTTAGACAGAACGGCCCTCGGGAACAACCACGCAGCCATACGGAGGTGAAGCGATGAAGCTGTCGGCAAGCAATCCCGACTCGCGCATGCAAGACGAGCTGCCTGGAATCGGCTCTTGCTCAAACTCACGGCCGGAAAACCGCTTGCAGAATCGGTCCCTTGTTGGACCGTTGCGCGCCGCGGAAGCCTACTCCGCTTCTTTTTGTGCTTTCTCTTTTTGTGCTTTGGGAACGACCACGCTCCGGCTGACAATCGCGTTGCGGATACCGTCTTCGCCCACCAGAGGTGGCTCACAGCGGCTGCCATGACACAGGTAGAGGGTAGCGTGGCCGTCAACCGGATCCCGGTCGCGAAAGATCCGCTCGCACATTGACCCGGCGACGTGATCGTTTGCTGCCCCTGTCGCGGTGACAGACGCGGGAATGTACCGGCGAAAATATTCACGGAGAAAATCGGGCCATTCACCCGAAAGCGCGGCAGTATCTGGCAGACGAAACACCCAGCTCGTCCAGCCGATGGCCAGCGTCTGGAGGCAGAGCAGGGCGTGTCCCACGCCCATGGGCGCCCGCTGCATCCAGCCCGACAAGCCGGCCAGCGCCTGTTCGGCATGGTCCAGGAAACGAGTTTCCCCGAGCAGATGACCCAGGCGGAGGAGAAGCTCCACGGTCAACGCGGTCCCGCTTGGTGTGGGATTATCGAAATAATCCAGTTGCCGACAGAGCAGATGAGGGTGGTCGGCCGTGGTCATGAAAAACGCCCCGCTTTGCGGATCCCGAAATCTCTCCAGAATGCCCTCCGCCAGACGATACGCCTGTTCGAGATATGAGGCATTCGCCATAGTTTCATAGCCACTCAGCAGGGTCACGCCCAGGGCTGCGTGATCGTCCAGCACCGCCGGGCCCTGGAGTTCGCCCTCACACCAGGAGTGGAAAAGTTGCCCGTCGATCCAGAACGTGGCCAGCAAAAAATCGAGTGTTTGCCGGGCGGCCTCGATGTAGCGTGATTCCCCCAGTGCACGCCCTGCCCAGAAGAGCGTGTCAACAGTGAAGGCATTCCAATTGAGGAGGATTTTGTCATCCCGGCCGGGACGCACTCGCCGGTTACGGGCCTCGAAGAGGATCTCACGGCACGCGGCAAGTTCCTTCTCGATGTTTTCTCGCTGCTGGGCATCGAGTTGTTCCAGACGATCCTGGGAAGAGATCAGATTTGGGATGTTGCGACCCTCGAAATTGCCCTGCCGACGGATATCGTAGTACTCGATAAAAAGGTCTGCGCGATTGCCCAGGATTTCCCGAATCTCCTGATAATCCCACAGATAAAACTTGCCTTCTTCGCCCTCGCTATCGGCGTCTTCAGAGGAATAAAAGCCGCCGCCCGGTCGGGCCATGTCGCGGAGGAGATAATCGAGCGTTCGTCGGGTGACATCTTCATAGAGCGGGCGTTCCGTGAGCCGGAAGGCGTCTAGATATGCCCGGGCGAGCAGCGCGTTATCGTAGAGCATCTTTTCAAAGTGCGGCACCAGCCATTGGGCATCGGTGGAATAGCGGTGGAATCCGCCCCCAATATGGTCGTGAATGCCCCCAGCGGCCATGGAATCGAGCGTCTTCAGCGCCATAAAGAGGGCGATCTGCGAGGATGCCGCGGCATACCGCAAAAGGAGAAATCGCAGTAAAGAGGGATGGGGAAACTTGGGCGCTGCTCCGAAACCACCCCAATGGCTGTCAAATCCGTGGGCCAGCGCTCGTTCGGCGAGTTCGGCTGTCGTTTTCTCGGGCCTGTCCGCCTTCCCTGCCAGCGTGCCCGAGACATCCGAAACAAGGATCGTTAGTTTGTCGGCCTGGCCTACCACCTCCTCGCGGCGGTTCTGCCAGGCGTCGGCCACGGCCCGAAGCACATCCAGAAAGCCCGGCATTCCTCCCCGAGCCCTGGGCGGAAAATAGGTCCCTCCATAAAACGGCTGAAGATCGGGAGTGAGGAAGACCGTGAGCGGCCAGCCCCCGCGACCCGTCAGAAGCTGAACGGCTTCCATGTACTGGGCATCCACAGCCGGGTGTTCCTCGCGGTCCACCTTGATGGAGACAAAATGCCTGTTAAGAAAGTCCGCAACTTCGGGATCGCTGAAACTTTCTCGCTCCATCACATGGCACCAGTGGCAGGCAGAATAGCCGATCGAGAGGAAGATCGGGCGGTCGAGCTCTTTCGCCTTGCGGAAGGCCTCCTCACCCCA
>NZ_JACIYL010000019.1 GCF_014359955.1 Thermogutta sp.
CTGGCCGTGCGCTTGGGACTGAAGTGATGGCCGAATGTGCCCTCCTGAAATAAACACACGCGAAGAAAAAATCTGGTGATCCAAACATTTTGTTACAGTGGCGCTTATCGTGGCGACGTGGAGTCGTTACGGTAGCGGATTCAAGCGACGGGGCGGTTCTGTTCGCCGAGGCATCAGGCTACGGTCGATTAGAGCTGGCCCGTCGGGTGGAGGCGTGGCCCATCCGATCCGTGACCGGATCGAGGCTTTCGATCTTCCAGACGAGGGCAAGCGAACGTGCCCTGGTCCATAACCCCAATCATCCGGACCACAGTCCGTGGGACATCCTACCGGACCGAACTTCTCGGCTGCCAGCGATCGAGCGGCGGCCTGGTCAGCAGGGCGAGTCCTTCACCGTCCGCAATGTCAATCCTGCAAGTGGTTTGTCGAGAATGAGAGGGGGAAACGGTCAAGTCCACGGTTATTCGTCGCCCGATTTGGCAATAGACAGCGGTGCGACTATACTGGAGCGGATGAAAGGGAACCGATAACCCGGCATTCGGCGAAGGAGGCAGTGACAATGTCCACGAGTGTGATCAGCTTCTTAGGCACGGGGCAGAAGATCCAGCCGCAGCAGGCCCGGTCGGAGTATCGCAAGACTATATACCGCTTCACCCTTTCGGATGGTGGCCACTTTGATAGAGAAACCTCTCTTTTTGGGACCGCTTTAGTCGAATATTTACGGCATATTGGTGTGGAAATTGACCGTTGGGTAGTTCTTGGGACGTCAGCCTCGCTTTGGTCGGAGCTCATTCGAATTATTCCCGACCAAGATGCGATCGGTGAGGAAGAATATTGTCGCATCGACGATCGCGTCATAGCCAGAAATGTTGATTTGGAATCTTTACAAAAGTGGGAACAGATCCTCAATGAACATGCGCGGCCTCTCCAATTGCGCTTATGCCTGATCGGCGAGGCGCTCGATCCGCAATCTCAGCAGCAGATCGCGAGGGCTTTATTTGACAATGTCCCGCACGGCAACGATGTTATATTCGACATCAGCCATGGTTTTCGTCACATGCCGGTGATTGCAACGTTTGTCATTTCTCTGATGCGCTGGACTCACGGTGTGAAAAATGTCCGATTCTTCTCGGGTGTTTTTGAAGCGCGTCAAGGGGATATTACGCCGGTGATCGAGTTGCCCATCTGTCAGCAGTTGGTGGAAGATACCGAGGCGGCAGCCATCCTCAAGCTTACCGGAAACTATGCACCCGTTGCTCAATGCCTGGGCGTGGATGCGGAAGAGAGTTGGTTTTTGGAAAACACAAACCAGCTCCACACGGCGCGATCCAAAGCGCAATCTCTCGCTAAACAGGCGATCCAAGCGGCCGATGCTGTAGGGAGGGAGTTGCAGCGGCTGCTGAGGGAACGCCTGGAATGGACCAAACAGGGCTCTTTTGCCGAACGGGTGCGGCAGTCCGCGGTGGAGGCATTGGATCATGGAGACTATTTCCGGGCTGCCGTCCTGATGTACGAAGCCCTGCTCATTGCAGCCGCGAAAATCCTGAATTTATCCGGGGATCCTCTGGCATACGAGCTTCGTCAAAAGGGCGAAACGGAGCTGTTCAATCGACTGGGTGGTGACGCCAGGGAGTTGCTCACCGACGTCCAGCACGCGCGGAACTCCTGTGCCCACGGTAGCCGCTCACCACGCAGCCGTGTGCAGCACATCATGCAATCGCCAGAAGCATTTCGCGAATTAATTAAAAAGGCCTCAGAACTGTTCGATCGTTTGCCGGAACTCTTGACGTCCTAAAAGATTTATCGATACTCATTGGTTTATTATGACGTGAACGCAGTATGCGTTGGTTGACGGAAGAAAACCATTTTGTCCGTGAGGAACGTTATATGATTCTGCAAGGTCGGAATGCGCTCTGGATATACTGGAGTTGTTTGTGTGTCTTAATAGTTAGTCTCATTTGTGCTCGCAGCGTCAATGCGGCAACGCCTCAGCGTCTTCGTGTCTCTGATAATGGACGTTACCTTGTGACTGACAAGGGAGAACCATTTTTCTATCTTGGTGATACCGCGTGGGAATTGTTTCATCGACTCAATCGCGAGGAAGCAGAGCTGTATTTATCCGACCGCGCGAAAAAGGGATTTACTGTCATCCAGGCGGTGGTATTGGCGGAACTCGATGGCCTGCACACTCCCAATGCTTACGGCCACGTCCCGCTTTTGAATGACGATCCCACAAGACCGGCTGTCAAAGAAGGTCCCGATAATGACTATTGGGATCACGTCGATTGGATTGTTCAGCGTGCGGAAGAACTCGGTTTATTCATCGGAATGCTACCGACCTGGGGTGACAAGTGGAATAAAAAGTGGGGCGTGGGACCGGAAATCTTTACTCCGGAAAACGCCAGGATTTACGGACGATGGTTGGGGCGACGGTATCGAGACCGCGCCATCATCTGGATTCTTGGTGGTGATCGGAATCCGGAAAATGATCGGCATCTTGCCATTGTGCGGGCACTTGCCGCAGGACTTGCCGAAGGGGATGGCGGCGCCCATCTAATGACATACCACCCGATGGGTGGATCAAATTCTGCGACGTGGTTTCACAAGGATAGTTGGTTGGCGTTTAATATGTTTCAGTCCGGGCACAGTGCGTTCAATCTGCCGAACTACAAAACGACGCTGGCTTTGCGGGACTTGATGCCTATCAAGCCTGTGTTGGACGGCGAGCCACGTTATGAGGATCATCCCGTCAATTGGAAACAGGGGAAAGATTGGTTCGACGATTGGGACGTTCGTCAGGCGGCCTACTGGTCGATGTTGAGTGGCGCGTGTGGGCATACGTACGGGAATCATAATATCTGGCAAATGTACGAGCCGCCCCGGAAGCCCATCTCCTTCGCTCGTACGCCGTGGAAAGAAGCCCTCCATCATCCGGGCAGTGCCCAGATGGGCCTCATGCGGGCGATCCTGACCCAGCGTCCCTGGTACAGGCTGGTGCCGGATCAATCGCTCATCCAGGGTAACGAGCTGGAAGGGGCCGACCATCGCCGTTGTGCACGCTCCATTGATGATGTGTTTGTACTCGTTTATCTGCCTACCGGTGGATCACTGAGGGTTCACTGGGAAACAGCCTCGCGAGAGGAGGTCCAGATATGGTGGTTTGATCCACGCACGGGAAGAATTCACGACGGCGGTCGGAAAAGACCGGGGGAATCCTTGGCTCTCCGTGCTCCAGGGAGTGGCCGGGGCCAGGACTGGCTTCTCATTTTGGATAAAGTCTCGGCCGGTCTTACGCCACCTCATGTCGCTCGCTAAGGGGCGATACATTCAATGTGCTGAGGCCAATCACGGCGCGGGATATTCTCAGCGATCTGGATTGTCGCCCGGTGACTTTGGGCGAGGACACAGGGCATTCCAAAAGGGGAGGAGCGATTCCTGAAAAGAACTCACAATATTATCCAGCTTTACTGCGCGGTCCAGGCCTGTAGCATGCCCTCTCCAAATATTGTCGGCCGTTTTATTGAGCGTCAAACTTGGTGGCTCGCGAGGATTGGCTGAGGCAATGATTGCGACAATTCGCTTGTGCAGTTGATGTTCCCGAAGAGCCTCGACCCATGGCTGGGGCGAGCCCTGATCCTGATACACAATGATGAACCGATCGATGAGATTGAACAGCATTTCCCGTCCCGGTGGAATCCGTTGAGGGGGTGATGCCTTCAGATGACCTCCCGGCAGATCCACGATGAGCACATCGAAATAATCGCGGGCGATGGTCAGTTGTCGAGTTAAGAGCTTCTCCATTTCATGTGTCCACCCGATCTTTTGTAACTTCCGCAATTGTTCTGCCTGTTCTGGCGATTCCTGGCGAAGAAGGAGGTACCACTCGGGTGTCGGAGACTGACCATCCGAATCAAAACGCCAGGCCCAGTAGCTGGCCCTTATAGCGCAGTAATAGAGCGCTCTGCTCAATACCGATTTGCCGCAATTGGGATCGCCCACCACGCCCAGAGTGACCGAGCCCTGCTTCGGCCGGAGTAAAGTGTGAATCCAACCGATGGCCTCTGAGGTTAACCCGGGTGCTTCCCCTTTGCCCGGCCACACGGAAACGTATCCATCCCGCGGCGAGATACAAACGATGCGCCAAACTCCCTGGGAAACCGCAGCCGACGCAATTCCCGCGTAGACTTCCACCGGGCCGGAGCCCGTCAAACAAATGCTTGAATTACCCGGTAGCTTCTTCAGTTCGTCGCCGACTGCCTCGACGACTTTTGATATTTCCGCTTTCGTCAACGGCGGGCTGGGTCTGATATCCAGTTTCACAAGGGCGATACTGTGCTCGTCACCAAACTCCCGGTAGTGCACGGTGAAGAAGTCCCGGGGGGAACACGATGGCTGAGTCGAGCTGTCGCCCAAATTCCGGGCAGCTTGATCCTGTGGCTTGCGCACTTCCACGCAACCACCTTCCGCCGCAATCATGGCAGCCGCATGGGCGTACATCCAGACAGATCCCGGTCCCGTGATCACCACTTTTCCGCCCCTGATCAAATTTCGCGGGAGAGGCATTTCACGGAGTACGGACGGCGGCCAAAAGCGAACATGTGGCTCGGGATGAAATGTGAGAAGGGTTTCATTCGGATTCCGCTCAATAGAAAACCATGTGGTTTTGTGGTCCATGGCCCGCTTCCACCTCATTTTCGACCGAACCGGATCGTTTATTTCATCCTCATTGGGGACCGAGACGGGTAAGCTCTTCCTCGAGCATACGCAAATGGCGTTCGATTTTGGGCTTCTGTTGATTTTAATCGCCGCACAGCTTTTTTCGACCGAGGAACCATTCTCCCGAATACCCGCTCTCAACGTTTTTACCGTGTGCCAGTATCTATTCTTTGGTGGACCGCGTCACGTGACGCTTCTCTGTCAGCCAGCCAACCGCGGGAGGTATCCAGCACAAATTGGAGGCGATGATTTCCATCGCTGTGGCCACCTGTGTGGTGGGACTGAATCCCAAAAGGCGTGCCACAAGAAGCCCAACGGGAACAATGAGGATAATTCCTAAACTGGCCAGCATGACAGGATGATGGAAGTACCTGCGAAAGGCTGTTGTCCAATCGCCGGTTTCCTGGCGGAAGTGAAGAATTCCAGCGAGATTTGCCCCAATCTGGTCGCTCATCGCATAAAAATAGGGGATGTAGAACCCCTCGACGCTGTACACATCCAGCCCCAGGAGTCGGCTGACAGCGTCAATGATCCAGGGAGCGATCATGCCCAGGAATTTGCCCCAGGCGTAGCTTTCGGCGATGGACGCGCCCTTTCTCAGAATCCGCTGCCGGAGTGCGAAAAACCCTTCGAAGATACTTTCCGCTTCACCCCCCAGCGTTCTCACAAGCCATTGTCCCAGGGCGGCTCGTTGAAAACCGAGCGTGTCGAGAATCACACCCGCAACAAATCCTCCAATATATCCCGCTAATGTGTAGCGCAGAAGTTCCTCAAAGCCAGATTCGGATTCCTGTTCGTGCGGGACTTCTGATCGTAAAGAGTCGCTGGATTTATCTGCCATACGAAAGGTCCCCTCGAATCGCTGCAAATGGCTCAACGGAGGTGAGCGCGGATCATGGGCTTTCCGACTGGCTTAGCGCAATCGCGAATTCATAATTGTATGTGACTCCGCGAGGTTCGTTGGATGCGAATTCGGCCGAACATCGCGGGTGAGCTTCCCTAGCATGTTACAGACAGTCGATCACCAGCCAAACGTGGCTGGGGCAATTGAGCTTCTCTCAAAAGTAAGGCTTCTCAACCAGTGGGTGGCTCGGCTTCTTCCATTGATAAGTTTCTCGTTGTCGATCGCGAAGAGTCAGGGCGACAGCATTCTGGCAGTTGAGCGGTGTGACCGCTTGATTTCAGTACGGCGGAAGACATACTGGAGGCGTGCCGCTTCGCCTTGGTGACAGGGACAATTTCCCCGATGCTCGCCGGTCGTGAATTCCCGGAGGATGAGCGGATGAAGTCTGCCGAAATCCCTGATGTACGTCATCACCGTTTTTCCCGGAGAGGGCTTCTCCAGGGATCACTCGCTGCCCCGTTGCTGCTGGCCATCCGGCAGTCCGTGGCACTGGCGGGCGCGGACAGTTCGCCGAGACCGGGGACGGTTCAGTGGTTGACCGATCACCTCGGCGTGTTTTGGGGCCCGATTCATGTGGGGGTGTTGAGAAACGGTCACGAGCTGGCACTCTTCGATTGTGGCGACAGAGAGGTGTTTGACTGGGCAGGGCAAGAAGGTCTCAAAATCAGCACGGTGTTCGTCACCCATCATCATCGGGAACAGGCTCGGGGGCTCGAGGGGCATTCAGCGGAAGTCCAGGTCGTTGTACCGGAGGACGAGCTTAAGCTCTTCACGGAAGTGACGAGTTACTGGACTGCACCAGGGACCCGCTGGCACATCTACAACCAGCATCCGCACCATTGGACGTTGCCTGAACCCATAGCCGTGACTCGAACCGTGCGAGACGGCGAATCGTTGACCTGGGGACCGGGTCGGATCACAGTCGTGGCTACGCCGGGGCACACGGACGGCGCCGTCAGCTACTGTGTGGAGGTGGACGGCCGGCGAATCGTTTTCTGCGGCGATCTGCTGTCCGGGCCCGGGCAGCTTCCCGATCTGTTCTCGCTTCAGAAAGGATTCCAGCGGGGGCAGAGGAGAATATCTGATTACCACGGGTATCTAGGGGCCCGAGAATGGCTGGAGGCGAGCCTTCGCCGTGTCCTGGAGCTCAAACCCGATCTTCTCGTCACTTCACACGGAGGGATTATCACCAGGCCGCATGAGGCCATCACGAGCGTTCTCGACCGTCTGGAAACACTGTACCGAAACTATGTCTCCACGTCGGCCCTGCGGCATTATTTCCCCGAACTTTTCACCGAATTTGCAGGGCAGCCCGATCAGTTGCCTTTCCAGGAAACCCTGGAGGTACCTCCCTATCTCCGGCACGTCGGGACAAGCTGGATTCTTATCTCTGAAGATGGAGCGGCCTTCGTTATGGACTGCGGGAATCGCCGGGTTATCGAGGCGTTGGAGAGCCTGCTCTCCCGGGGTACGATCAAGCGAGTGGAAGGCCTGTGGATCACCCATTACCACGACGATCACGTGGACGCCGTTCCCGAATTCCTCCAGAAATTTGGCTGCCCTTGTTACGCTGTTCCGTCGGTGGCCGGTGTGGTCACCCGGCCGCTGGCGTGGCGTTTGCCGTGTATTTCACCTGCTCAGGTCAAAGTTGATCACGTGCTTGCAGACGGAACGACTTTCTCGTGGCGCGAGTTTCGCTTAACGGCCTTTGAATTTCCTGGACAAACACTGTATCACGGCGCGCTTCTGGTCGAGAGCGGTTCGGATCGGCTACTCTTCGTCGGTGATTCGTTCACGCCCTCGGGAATTGATGATTACTGCATCCAAAACAGGAATTTTCTTCATGATGGAATGGGGTTTCAGCGGTGCCTTGAACTGGTGATGAAACTGCGGCCCACTCACATGTTCAATTGTCATGTGGATCGAGCGTTTCGGTTTACTCCCGATTTTTGCGAGGCGATCATCGGCCGATTGAAAGAAAGGCGGCAACTTCTTGCCCGGTTGCTACCCTGGCCGGATTCACATTTTGGAATGGACGAGTTTTGGCTCAGGTCAGATCCCTACGAGCAAACTGTCAAAGCAGGCGACCTCGCAGCCTTCAAAGTGGTGGTTTTCAACCATTTGGATAAGGAAGCGGAGTTCCGGGTGCGTGCCGTTCCACCTTTCTCGTGGCGCAAATCACGAGTGCCGGCGGCACGCCGCTCGTGGAAGGAATGGGCCCCTGTCCTTGCGGGCCTGCAAACGGAAACGGCGGTGACATTAACGGTCGGAGTCCCCCGCAAGGCGATGCCAGGTCGCCACGTTGTGACATTCGACGTGGCCTGTCCGTGGGAAGATTCGGCGCCACGGTTTCTGTTAGGATTCGCGGAAGCGGTGCTGGTTGTCGAATGAAATGCCCTAACGGCTTTTGCGTCGCTGGGCCAAGGGGACGGCTGCTTCCGGATACCGAGCAAGGATCTCTTTGAGCTTCTGGGCGACTTCGGGAAGTTTGTCCACGAGGTTTTCACGCTCTTCCGGATCGGTTTGGTAGTCGTAAAGCTCATACTGTGCCGAACTCGCGGGCGCTCCAATCTTTTTCCATTCCACAAGCCGATAGCGCTCTGTGCGGATGGCCCGTCCCATGATTTCGCCCCGCGGATAGCAGTGGTAGGCGTGGTCATCCACCCGGGCATTGGGGTCGCGGAGCACCGGGACCAAACTGACGCCCTCAATGGGCTGAGGACCCGTTGGGCGTGGCAGGCCTGCCAGTTCGGCCAGGGTGGGGAAGATATCCACATTCTCGGCCACCTGGCGGGTGACAGAACCTGGTGGCGTGACACCCGGTGCCACAATAATCAGGGGAATACGCACCGCCTGCTCGTAGTTCGTGTGTTTGGTCCAAATGCCGTGGTCACCCAGGTGGAACCCATTATCGCCCCAGAGCACGATGATGGTCGAATCGGCGAGGCCGAGGCGGTCAAGTTCATCGAGGACTTTTCCGATCTGAGCATCGGCGAAACTTGTGGCGGCGTAATAACCGTGGATCAACGTGCGCTGAATCTCGTCGGTCTTCAGATTTTCCAAGCTTAGAGGATCATAGTTGAGAATTTCACCGCCTCGCTTGCCGGCGATCGGCGGAGCTCCCAGCGGCAATTCCTGAAAAGCGGCAGGCTTGAATTCGGCGGGGTCATAGAGATCCCAGTACTTTTTTGGTGCGGTGAAGGGCAGATGTGGTTTGACAAACCCCAGAGCGATGAAGAACGGGGTGCCGTCCTTCTCACGTCGCTCTTTGGCTGCGCGCAATCGCTTGATGCCTTCTTCAGCAATGCGTCCATCGGCATAAGCGGTGTCCGGGACGTCCAGTTTCTCCCAGGCGGCTCCGCGCGGAAGACGGCCGATCTGGTCGAGTTTCTGGTTGGTAAAATAGGCTTCCTCCCGTGTTAATTGACCGTTGGCGGAGTTTTTCGGGTCAACGTACTCCACCACCTTCTCAATGACGCTGGGGACGCTCCATGAGGCGGGATCGTCGTGATTTCCGTGGCCCACGTGAAACACCTTTCCCACCGATTCCGTGAGGTAGCCGTGTTTCATGAAGTACTGGGGCATGGTAACAGCATCGGGGACAGCGTTGCGAAAATTCTCGCTCAGGCCGTAGATTCCAATCGTGGTGGAGCGCGATCCGAGCATGAGATCATTCCGCGAGGGGGCGCACACGGCCTGGTTGCAGAAAGCCAGTTCGAATCGCATTCCGCGTCGCGCCAGACGGTCCATGTTAGGCGTCTTGACGATCGGATCACCATAGCAGCCGAGAATGGGTTTCAGATCGTCCACGCAAATGAAGAGAATGTTCGGACGTGCGGACGCGGTTTCCTGTGCTGAAAGCAGCCCGGCGGATGTCAGGACCGAGAGGAGCCCTGCAACCAAAACACCAGTACAAAATCGCTGCCAGACGACTTGCTTCACCATGGTGACCGTCCCTCCAGTACTGAGTGATATCCAGCCGGCCTGCGCTGCCCGCAGAAGTAATCGGCGGAACTATTTAATTTTCCTTTGGATTGTGAACAAACAGACGTGCTGATGCAACACAATCTTGCGCAAATCAGTTGCGCGATTGCGCAAGCACCTTGTCGCCTCGATTCGCTGGCTTATCATGAGAGTCTTCACGGAGAGGAACGACCATGATTCCGAGGTTTTTCACCGTCACGTCCCATCAAGGCTGACGGCTGCATGCCATAGCCGTCACTACTCCAGGGGAGGTCGCCATGCGAAGGTTCCTGGCTGTTTTACTCCTGGTTGTCGGGCTTTCAAAAGACACGCTGGCGGCAGATCCGCCCGAGGCTATTGCAACCGGTTTAAAGGCTCATAACCGAGCGATCCATATCAAGGACGGCTGGATCCGCGATCCATACATTGTGCTGGGCCCGGACGAGAATTACTACCTTACGGGCACAACACCACTTCCCGGCGACCCTCGCGAGACAGAGGACATCTACAACACCGGTTTGGGGCCTCAAAGTATCGTGGGCTGGAAAATGCGGCTTTGGTGCAGCCCCGACCTCATCCACTGGGAATACTGTGGTGAACCGTTCACCCTAAAGGATGGGATTTGGGCGAAGGTCAGACCGGAACGGTTTCGGACTGTGCCTGAGTCCCAGTGGCGTCTTTGGGCACCGGAGCTGCACTGGTTAGGTCATCGGTGGGCATTGGTGCATACGAGTCCGTCACCCGTGCGTGCTTCGAACCTTTCCTTAACGAGGCGTTCCACAATTGACGGCCCATGGGAAAACCCCATGGGGGAAAAGATCGGCCATCGGCATGATCCTTCACTCTTTCGTGACGATGATGGCACATGGTGGCTGATTTGGAGTGCGACACAAATCGCTCCCCTAAAACCCGACTTCAGCGACTTCGCCGCGGAAGCGATAAGAATTGGCCCCACAGAGGGAGATGGCCGGTTGGGGACGATTGGCCATGAAGGCTGTTTTATAAAGAGACTCGGAGAGAAATATGTCCTTTTCGGAACCGGTTGGTCTACCCGTCAACCCCGGAAGGGGAGCTACAATCTCTACTATGCCACGGCGGATCATATCGAAGGCCCCTATAGTGAACGCCGCTTTGTGGGGCGGTTTCTCGGCCACGGCACACTATTTCAGGACAAGGACGGGCGATGGTGGTGCACCGCATTTTACAACGCCGATGTCCCTCCGCTTTCGCGTGAAGAGGCTCGTGGCAAGGACCTTTCCGAGACAGCCCAGACTATCAATCCCCAAGGCGTGACGATCGTTCCCATTGTGGTGAAGATCCGACCGGACGGCGACGTCTTCATCCGTGCGAAAGATCCCGATTATGCGAATCCGGGACCGGACGAACTTCAAAAGTTTGACATCTGGGAGCCGGAAAAGACCACTCTCCCCTGACCAATTCCAGACGTGTAGGATAAGCGAGACGCGGGGCACTTTTTTCTCAGTGGTTATAATCCCGGCGCGTTATCTATCCACCCGCAAATTGAATCGGTGGGTAGAAAAGCCCGAACTGCTTGCCGCCAGTTAACTGGGGAGCAAGCCGATGACCTTCGAGTTATAGGAGATCGTAGCATGATCTTGCATAGGGCGATGATAGTCGGGACCGTCTTGTGGGTTGTGGAGGTCTGGTGGGGCCAACTCTGGGCGCAGGAATCGTTGCCTCATGTGCGGGTGAGTCCGCGCGATTCTCACTATTTTGAGTTGACGGATGGTAAACCGTACATTCCCATCGGCCTAAACATGATTGGGCCGCCCGCCAATGGGCTAGCGGGAATGGAAGAGTGGTTCAAGAAGCTCTCGGCCAACGGCGGAAACTTCGTTCGGATCTGGCTGAGCAACCCCTTTTTTGACATCGAGCACGAGCGGAGCGGGGTATTCGATGAGGAACGCGCGCAGCGCATCGACGCACTTCTGGCGCTTGCCCGAAAGTACGGAATCCGTTTGAAACTCTGCACCGAACATTTTCGACATCTGGGGGAAGGAACTCAGGCCTGGGCGGCCAAGCCGCAGCATCTCCTTCAGAATGGAGGCCCGGCCAGGGACACGGCGGATTTCTTCCTTGGCGAGGCTGGCCGAGCCCAGTACAAGCGTAAGCTCGCATGGTATGCCGCGCGTTACGATTGTGACCCAATCATCTTTGGATGGGAACTGTGGAACGAGATGGACGCCGTTTGGGCTAACGTGTGGGAACCGTGGACGGCGGAGATGCTCCCTGAGTTGCACCGACTTTTCCCGCAGACTCTGGCAATGCAAAGCCTGGGTAGTTACGACCATGAAAACAAGCGCGAGCGATACCGCCGACTTTGTGAAATGCCCGGTAATGATGTGTTGCAAGTGCATCGGTATCTGGATCTTGGAGCAGCCTGGCAGATTTGCCACGGACCGGTAGCGGTGTTTGCGGCCGAGGCCGTCAAGGATCTCCGCTCTTTTGGGGTGGAAAAGCCGATTCTGCTAGCGGAAAGCGGGGCAGTGGAACCCAACCACAGCGGACCGTTCAAACTTTACGCAAAAGATAAAGACGGCATCATTCTTCATGATGTGCTTTTTGCCCCATTTTTTGCGGGCGCTGCCGGTCCCGGCCATATCTGGCACTGGGATGTCTATGTGGACAGGAATAATCTGTGGTGGCATTTTGGTCGGTTCGCCGCCGTAGTCCATGGTGTTGATCCGCCCGCTGAAAACTTTCAGCCTGTGGAGTTAGAGCATCCTCGGTTGTATGTCTATGCTTTGAAAGGGAGACACGTTACGCTTCTTTGGTGCCGCGATAAAGAGAACACGTGGCGCAGTGAACTGGCGGAGGATAAGCCGCCAGAACTTATCTCCGGCGCAAAGGTTGCGATTCCCGTTTCCTGGGATTTCAATGACACGTCCACCGTGCGCTTCTACGATCCGTGGACGGATCAATGGTCTGCCGGGAAACTAGATTCTGCCCTTCTTTTGCCCGATTTCAAACGATCGCTCGTGATACGAATCGAGCATTAAGGAGTGCTCATAGAGCAGACATCCCGTTGTGTTTGGACCGGGCAGATTCTTCGGCGACAGGTGCTGGCAAAGCGGATGGAATATCCTCGCCCGGCCGAACCAAATTGCGCCAGGCCTTTTGCGAGAATGGGCGGAACTTCGTTCTGCGCGTAGTATTGTGACAGGAAGAGGTGTTCCGCACCTCAACGTCGGTACGCTGGTAAGTTTCCTTGGCTAGTATTTGATATTGAGGGAGCTAGCAGATGCCGTTCACCGTGCTCGACCATACAGCCGATCTGCATCTGAGAATTGACGCGCCCTCGCTGGAAGGGCTTTTCGTAGAAGCGGCGCGGGCAATGGTGGGACAAATGTTTCCCAGCGTGCTCTCCGAACGGACGGAAGACGACGCCGCGCAGAACGAGGCCGATTCAGAGGGCCCCACCGGTTCTTCCGGTGAAAAGCCATCCGGGACCAGAAACGAGGTTCCGCCGATGGATCAGTCCACGGTGGTGCGAGAAATCACGGTCTCGCTGGGCGAACCGCTGCCGTCGATCGATGAGCGATTGGAAGGAGAGTCGGAGAAACTTCCTGCCGTTTGGGAAGATCTTTTCCACGACTGGCTGAGCAAAGTTCTCGTGTTGTGCACGGCGGATCGCCTCTTGCCAATAAAATATCGCGTGATGTTTGACAAAGAGGGACTACTCGGCCGAATTGTCGCACGGCCCCTGGATCCCCAGCGCGATCTGGGAGAAATCGAGATCAAGGCGGTGACGTATCACGGCCTGAAGCTCGAAGGCACGAAAGGCGGCTACCGAGCGGAGGTGATCTTCGACACGTGACAGGATGGCCCAAGATTGACCGTCCGGGGAGCCTCCCTTATTCATCGAGGGCAAACTGTTTGAGCCGGGAAAAAATGGCCATTGCCGATCGTGGGACGGCGCTCTTTGGTGGCGGGGGCAAAGGTTCCGGCCCGTCGGATGTTGCATAGCCTTTTGCCCGTTCTGGGACATCGCTGCTTTGCGCATCGGCCCGTAACGGTACTGTGGCAACATGGGGCTCGAATCGGGCGAGGACCTGGGCGAGCCGCTCGGGGGAACTCAAGGCGGGCAAGATCGGCGACGTGGCTGACCTGTGCAGAAGAACGCACTCGACGTGCGGCTTCGAAGAGGGATCCCCATAAAGGCCTACGACGACTGGCACCCTGGCGCTTGCAGACCACAGGCGATGGAGCCCATCCAGGCTGACGGGTCGATGATGCAGGGGGATGAACACAAACTCACCCCGGCTGAGTGCCAGGGCGGTGCAGTAAGCCAGGTACATGCCCCGCGGCTGTGCATGCAGCGCCAGTTTGATTTGGGGATAGGCCTGGGCAAGGTCGCAGAGGACGTCGGGCGTGGCGTCCGAGGAACCGTCGTCCACGAGGACAATTTCCCACTCCGGCGTGAGGTCGGAGAGTCCATCGACGTACGCAGGAACGACGCGCAACGCCACATGCTGCGCATTACAAAACGGCATGAGGGCGGACAGCGAACGCGACAACGTTGTGCTCCTTATGGCTGGTTGGTTCTGTGGGGAAGCCGAGACGGTAAAACCGTCCGGACACACGCAGCGCCCATCCGTGCCGACAAGCCAGGGGATTTCCGACCGGCCCCTTAGGCTCAGGATCCACCGTTTCCTTTCATCGCCAACCTTGGACGCTCTTTCCAGAAGGCTTTTCAAAAGTCACATTGCGCGGGACCTGTCGGGATTTCAGCAAAGCACGAAGATGATGAGATTTCGCCCTGTAGCGTTCCGCGTCTGGCGGCGAGAAGGGGCAGAGCTCTTTCGGCAGGAAAATCCAGATCGGCGCGAAGCCCGGCCAACCCAAACGGGATCAGATCAACCTGTGGGCGAGCCTTCGGTCCAATACTCGAATCGCCACGATTGACACTCGGGATCGACGAGAGAAAGTTTCGCCCGACCGCGCAACCTGTTCCCGTCCAGGACGAGTTCCAGCATGAGGTTGGTGCGCTTGCTCAGAAGGTAGGTCCCCTCATCCCAGCGACGGACCGTCCCGCGGCCACCGGAGATTTCGCCTTCGTATTCCAGATAAATCCTGCGATGGTCAGGCAGTTGCTGGGCAGGAATAATTTTTCCGGTGACTGGGATTTCGGCAAGCGCCCATGTGGCGAGGAGCGTCGCCGTTTCCAGCATAAAGTCGTAATGAAGGCCGCGGGGGCTGTCGTGTTCCAGAATGACAAACCGGCGCATGGTCGCCCACTGCCTTTTGCCTCAGGAAGTGTGAAAATGAATCCGACCGCCCACGTTCATTTTAGCGGTTGACGACGGTTGTATTTCGCGTGACCGTGACAGGGCTTGAGAACC
>NZ_JACIYL010000190.1 GCF_014359955.1 Thermogutta sp.
CTAAGGGAATTGTCCATAGATGAGATAATTTTGGTTGGCGTATGTACCAACATATGTGTTCTCTATACAGCTGCTGATGCCAGGATGCTGGGATATAAATTCTGGCCGGAGGTCCCCATCGCTCTGGGAGCCTTGCGAAACCCCGTGAGCATCGCGGCAGCCCGATGGCTGGAACGGTTCGCGTACCGTAATGCTGCCTTCGTGATCGCTCGCTCGCCCATGATGGCTGACGGCGTGGTGGCCACGGGTTATCCGCGAGAGCGTGTGCGGGTAGTCCCCAATGCTTGTGACTTTAAGCGATTCGATGTGCCTGCCGAGTGGGGGCGCTCGCTCCGCGCGGAAAATCAGTGGCTGGCCGACCGACCCTTCGTGCTCTACGCCGGGGCGTTCGGGCTGGTCAATGGTTGTTCTTATATCGTGCGTCTGGCGGCCGAAGTGCAAAAGAGCCTTCCCGAAGCCCGGTTTCTTTTGCTGGGACGTGGTCGGGAAGAATCCCTGGTTCGCGAACTGGCTGAACAACTTGGGGTCCTCAACCGGACGCTCTACATCCACCCGCCGGTACCCAAGCACGAAGTACCGCGGTTTTTCTCGGCAGCCGATATGACGATGTCCACGGTCATTGACGTGCCGGCGCTCCATAAAAACTGTGCGAATAAGTTTTTTGACAGCCTTGCCGCCGGACGCCCCATCGCCATCAACCATGAAGGCTGGCTGGCGGACCTGATCAGAGAACACGACTGTGGGCTGGTCCTCCCCGCCAAAGATATTCCCAAAGCCGCACAGTTGATGGTCGCAGCTCTGAAAGATCCGACCTGGCTTCGGGAAGCCGGACGCCGAGCCTATCAACTGGGGCGCAAACGGTTTGATGCCCAGAAGTGCGTGGATGAAGTGGAAGCCACGCTCTATGCCGCCATCGGAGATCACGAACTGAAACATCACAAAGCGGCCGCCTGAAAAGGATATTGGCTCCCATGGCACGGATGCAAGTCATTCAGCCCTATCAGCGGCAAACCTGGTGCGAGGTCCTCGCTCGCTGCGGATGGTTTGATGTCTATCATCTCCCCGAGTATTACCTGGCCGTTCGAACGGTGGATGAGGGAACGCCTCTCTTATTGGTGTACGAAGAAGACCCTTACATCGCGGCACTGCCCATCCTAGTTCGCAGCCTCGATGTTTTCCCCGAGTTGAAGGCCAGTACCTGGCGCGATGGTTGTTCGGCCTACGGTTATCCGGGACTTCTCACGAACTGTCGCCCTGAGATGACTGGCGCAGAGGCCTTTCGCCATCATTGGCAAAAGGCATTCCACCACGTCCTGCAAAGTTTGCGAATTGTGGCTCTGTTCGTCCGCCAGCATCCGCTGCACCCCACGGAATGGATGTGGCAGGGGATCGCCACTGTGAAACCTCTCGGGCAAACGGTTGTGCTCGACCTCCACCGAAGCGAAGCCGAACAGCTCCAAATGATTCGGCATGACCATCGCAGCGACATAAAGAAAGGCACGAAACGAGGCATAACAATCGTCGAGGATCAACACCTGAACCGAATGCATGAATTTCAAAGACTTTACGAATTAACGATGCAGGCAGTCAACGCCGAGCCCTATTACTTCTTTCCAAGGTCATATTATGATGCTCTCCGTCGGCACCTCAATGGAAGAATCAAGCTCTTTTTTGCGGTACATGAAGGCAGATTAATCGCCGGCTCTTTGTTCTTTCACTGCGGCAGCGTGCTTCAATATCACCTCAGCGGGGCGGATCCCACGCTCGGCCGCGAAAGAGCCATGGCCACCAAAATGATCATTGATACGGTGCGACGCTGGGGAACGGCCAATGGTTTTCACTGGCTGCATCTGGGAGGCGGACTGGGGGCACGGCAAGACTCGCTCTTTCAATTCAAAGCAGGATTTTCCCGCCTGCGGTGCACCTACTCAGTCATCAATTACATCGCGGAACCGGAAGTTTACAAGGAGCTTGTGCACCGCCGTTTTGGAAACGATGCGGCCTTGTCCACGGCTAATGGCTGGTTTCCTGCGTATCGCTGCCCAACTGTAAAAAAGGCCGCTTGATAATCGAAGTCCGTCAATAATGGACCACCTTTAGACTACCAGAGTAAAGAGTTATTCGCATATGAACGCAATAAGCCTGGCCGAGTGCTCTCAAACTAGCGGATTGGATCAGTTGGCGATTTTTGGCGGGACCCCGGTTCGGCAAACGCGTTTTCCTTCCTGGCCGGTTTTTGAAGACGAGGAGATCGCAGCCGTGGTTGACGTACTGCGCGGGGGCAGAGTCAACTACTGGACCGGCCAGCAGGTTCGCCGGTTTGAAGAGGAATTTGCCCAGGCTGTGGGCTGCCGTTATGCCGTGGCGGTTGCCAATGGGACAGTGGCCCTCGAGGCCGCCCTCGAAGCCCTTGGCATCGGTCCCGGCGATGATGTCGTGGTGACCTGCCGGAGCTTTGTGGCCTCCGCCGCTTGCGTTCTTCGCGTAGGGGCACGGCCTGTTTTCGCGGATGTGGATCCGGACAGCCAGAATATCACCCGGGAAAGCATCGAAGCGGCCCTGACTCCAAGGACCCGTGCGGTTATTTGTGTCCATCTGGCCGGCTGGCCGTGCGACATGGATCCCATCATGGATCTTGCCGAGCATAAAGGCTTCTTCGTGGTAGAAGACTGTGCCCAGGCGCACGGCGCTCGCTACAAGGGTCGGTCAGTCGGATCCCTTGGCCACATTGCGGCCTTTTCCTTTTGTCAGGACAAGATTCTCACCACGGGCGGCGAAGGGGGGATGGTCACCACGAACGACCCCGCGCTTTGGCGCAAGGTGTGGAGTCTCAAAGACCACGGAAAAGATTTCAACAGGGCACATCAGCCTGCTGACGGCACCTTCCGCTTTTTGCATGATAGCCTGGGGACCAACTGGCGCATGACGGAGATGCAAGGGGCGATCGGGCGGATCGCGTTAGGGAAGCTCGAAGAGTGGGTTCGGGTAAGGCAGGCAAACGCGCTACTCCTGCGGCAATATCTGCTTGCTATTCCGTCCCTGCGTGTGCCGCAACCTCCTGCTGATGTCGAGCACAGTTATTACAAGTTCTATGCGTTTCTTCGGGAGGAATATTTGAGGCCGGACTGGAACCGCGACAGGATCATCGCGGCCATCAACGCGGAAGGGATCCCGTGTGGCTCGGGGGCCTGTCCCGAAATTTATCGCGAACGCCTCTTCCAGGAACGCGGCCTGACTCCTTCCCGTCCATGCCGGGTGGCGCAACAGCTTGGCGAAACAAGCCTCATGCTCCTGGTGCATCCCACCCTGGGTGAACGGGAAATGCTGGAGACAGCCATGGCTGTGGAAAAGGTTCTCCGCGTCGCCACGGAATGGTGAACATCGTCCGTGCGTCTCGAGGTTCACGAGGACGGTCGCCGGGCCCCCCGCCAAATCGTTACTCGCCTGATTTCCCCTTGAAATTGAGGCGTACTGGGAGGGACAATCGGGCTGCCTGTGTCAGCCCCAATCTGCATCGAATCATGGGGATCCGTAACGATGAAATCGGGTAAGGGACGCCGTCCCGCCAATTGGCCGTTCACGTAAAGCTCGGCGGTGTGCTGGGGTGTGATGACGCCCGTCACCGTCTGCCATCCTTCCACAGATTTATCTGCTTCAACGGAAAACGGTTTGTTCTCGATGACCACAGTCCAAACTGCACGTCCCTGGCGAAGCCAAAGGGCGTAGCCGTGCGACTTTCCCCCGCGTGCCACGAGAACTCCATCAGGTTTCTCGGCACTAAAAGTTACTTCCACGGTCCAGGACATCCGAGCGGGGTTCAGACTCGCTGATTTTGGGACCTCGATATAGGAATGGCCATTGAATACGCGAACGGCCCCATCTCCCGGCAAAGACTTTACTTGCGTGCCGTGGTTAACGCCGTGATTCCCGCGCGGGGATCTATCGAGAATCTTGTCTCCGGAAGAGGGTTGATCAAAACGATAGTCGAGGCAGATTTCCGGGGGTGCATTTGGATCGGGCGGTGTGCCTCCCCACCAATCAGGACGGTCCACATACTCGGGCACGCGATACCCCAGCGCCTGCTGAAGACGAGTTAACTCCGCTTCCAACTCGGCACGAAGGTTTGCAGCCGACAGCTCATGGTAGAGATTCTTCGTTTCGTAAGGGTCTGTTGTCAGATCAAATAACTCGGTCCAATCATCATGTCCCGGATACGTGATCAGCTTGGCGGAGTCCGTTCGCACGGCGACGATGTCCGGGACCCGGCTGTTTCGCTGCCTTTCCGCAAAATATTCATACAGCCAGGCCTTTCGCCAGGGGATTTCCTTTCCTTCAGCCAGGGGCCGCCAGCTCTGTCCCTGCATATCCGCAGGAATTGGGACACCAGCAAAATCGAGGATCGTCGGAGCCAGGTCGAGGTTGAGAACCATTTCATCGCGGACCAACCCCTTCGGAATCCCTCTGGGATAGCGGGCCAAAAGCGGAATTCGCAAACTTTCCTCGTAGGCGCTGCGTTTGTCGCCCAGCCCATGTTCTCCCAGGTAGTATCCGTTATCACTTAGTAGGATGACCACTGTGTTGTCTGCAACGCCACATCGATCGAGTTCGTCCAGAAGACGGCCGACACAATCGTCAACCGCACTGATGCAGCGGAAATAATTCAAATTGACGGGGACCTCACCCGGTATCGCTTCATCAGGCCGTTTTGGGGGCTTGTCGCTGGAACCGAGGTACGGAGGCCGAACGTCAAAGTTCGGAGTGCGTTTGGCCAGACATCCGGCGTAACGTTCTTTTGCCCGCTCTGGCGGTGAGAAAGGACCGTGGGGAGCTTTAAACCCCAGAACCGCCAACCATGGGCGGTCATGGTGTGCGTTTTCCCGGATAAACTGCACGACGTAGTCGGTCGTGACATCATCGACCCATCCTGTGGTGGCAGTCTCTGTACCGTTCACCAAAAGTGGGCAATCGAAGTATTGCCCCTGACCGACGAAGCTGGCGAAAAAGTCGAATCCCGGTCGTTCCCGCTGACTGTCCATATGCCATTTGCCAAAATAGCCCGTCACGTATCCCGCACGCTGGAGAAGCGTCGCATACGTGACATTGTCGACTGGAAAGGGCCGAAAATTAGAAGCAATGCCGTTGAGGTGGTTGTAACGCCCCGTCAGCATCACAGCGCGACTGGGGGCACACAGCGAGTTGACGACAAACGCGTTACGGAATCGCACTCCCTCGGCCGCGAGTCGATCCATATGGGGAGTTTCAAACCAGGGAAAACGGGCGCGCTCACCAAGTTCCCTCTGAACCACGCCAAGAGCGTCGTATCGTTGGTCGTCCGTGATGAGGATCAGAAAATTAGGGCGATCAGCAGCGCTTGCTCCACCGCCCAATCCGGTTTTCAGACCGCAGCCAAGTAAACAGAGCACGAGCGAAAACAGGAATCTTTTCATTGGCGAGCTTCTCCCCAGTTGCGGATGAATCATATGGGCTACCGATCGGCGTCTAGCTTCCCGCATGATAGTTATTGCGTCAATTGGTCAGAGAGCACTCGAAAAGGGTGCTGATTACAATGGAAAGCGGGGGCTAAAATCGGAACTTTTTGGCCGCAAAGTCGTTTGACACTATGGCAGACCAGGATAAGAGATAGGGAGCACTCAGATCGGCAATATAGGGACTTTAGAGGAGTTACGCATATTGAGAATTTCAGATATGTCGCGAATCGTCACGGCAATCGGTCGGATCAACCTCCTAGTTCTGCTGGCGGGTCTCATGCTGTCACTAGGATGGGGGAGTCCCGTTCACGCGCAACCCCCCTGGATGATGGGAGGCGGCCCTCCTGGTATGTTTGGTGGGGGGCCTCCAGGTATGTTCGGGGGGCCGGGCGGCCCACCGGGTATGCCGGGGACTCAGCCGCAGTCGATCACCGGTAATCCGGAGATCGATCGCCGCGTGTCCTTCTATGAAGGCTTGATTCGGCAGTTGGACACCAATCATGACGGAACGATCTCCCCGGAAGAACTAAGTCAATCGCGGATGGGCAGTTTTCTCTCCTCCCGGCTGACCGAGCGGTTCGGAGTGGACGTCTCCCGCGGTTTCCGCATCGACGAAATCCGCCAAAAGGTGATCGACTACTACAAACAGCGTTACGAAGGCCAGCAGTCGCAGCAGGGCTCTTCCACTCCGAACAGCGGGTCAACGCCGACCAATCAAACTCAATCCCAGCAAGTCACGGTGCTGCGGATTGGTCCGGATGTGCCTGTCCCGGGATTCGGTCCACCGAGTACAAGTACAACATCTCCTGCGCCGACTGTTCCGGGGTTTGGACTTCCGACGAGTGCAACGGCCACTTCGGCCACTGCTCAGAACACGGGAGGGACGGCGGCCTCCCCATCATCGGGGCAAAGTGGAAGCGAAAGCGTGCTGGGCCTGCCCCCGCCGCCTCCGTTGGACGAAAGAATTCGTCGATACGCGGAAAGTCTTATGCGCCAGTACGACGAAAGCCACAACGGCAAGCTGGAAAAGGATGAGTGGTCAAAAATG
>NZ_JACIYL010000191.1 GCF_014359955.1 Thermogutta sp.
TCGACCGAGATCAAGACTCCCCACTTCCAGGAGGGATTGCGGCGGTGTTTCAGAAAGCGTGCGGAGGAGCGTGCGGAAATGAACAGGTTGCGCAAAATGAAGAAGCCACCACAAACGGAATTGCGACAGCTCGGCCAAGGGAACCTCCTGTTCCAGCTCAGCACTTTCCGATCAAGCGAATCCTTCTTCCAAGCAGGGGCACACGGCCCTAGAAAGGTGATTCGGGCAACACAGTCACAAAACTCGAAGAAACGGGGCGGATTCTCGTCCGTGACCCTGCACATCGCCAAACACCGGCAGCGAAGTCCCGGTGGAGACTTTTCCCATCCGGTGCCGATAAGAGAGCGGGGAGAAATGTTGCCTTTGTGTGTTAAGATGCGCAAAAAATAAAGATTTCGTCGGCGAGCGCAACTGAGAGAAGTTTCGTTGAGACGGTGCGGTACACCGGGCGAAGACTTGTAGTGGTGTCTTGTGTTCGCCAGAGAAATCCTGCTCTCCTCGACGCAGGACCTGGAGAAAGCCACCTAATGGGTGACTCTCGTTGAGGCGAACGGTGATGCCAGGGCATAGGCTGGGAAGCCAGCAGACGAGTCCAGCAAAATCCAACTCCGTTTGTAGACCTAAGGAAGGGACCCCATGACGACTTCGCTCCAGCGAAATGAGCCGACCTGGCCGTTCCTCCTGGTGCTGATCGCGCTCTTTATCCTGAGCGTGACTTCTCCGCGGGCATGGCGCGTGGTGGAGCGTCCCGATCCGCCAATTCCCGACAACAACCAGACGGCGCTCGCCGAGGCAGACGCACCGTCGGGCGGAGAATCGGGCCAGCCCCTTCCTGCCACCTCACCATCACTCCCGGTCCCTTTGGCGTCCACGGAATCTCTTCCCACAACGCAGCCGTCTTCCCAGAACGAGGTGGCCCTGCAACCCGCTGAGGTTCAGCATCAGGTGGCGGCCGACATGGCCCATGGATCAGCTCTCCTGCAGTTTCCTCCCGAGCCGGAAAAGGAAGACCCCTGCCTGGAGTTGATGCCCGATGAACAGCAAACGACGCTTCTGCCTGATGATACGCACGTGACAGGGGCACCGGATTCCCAAGACCTCGCTTTGAATGCCGAGTCGTCACCGTCCGAACCCGGGCACACCGGCACCATGGAAGCCACGATGGAAGAGGCGGGTGCTGGTCATGGTATTCAGCCTCAGCACGGTCTGTGGACCCCGCCGGCCTCTCTGCTGGCCATGCTGGAGCCCTTCGCGCAGCGAGAGGAAACCCGCGCGTGGGTGAGCGAGGTCCGCGAAAAGATCGACGAACTCGGTCAGGGGTTTGAAGCCGGCGAAGATGTTTTGCCGGTGCTCCAGGCGATCTACACGCTTGCCCAACAGTCGTCCTCCATCCAAACGAAACTCGACCCACAACCCGACGTGGCGGCGGACTTCCGGCAGGTGCGCTATGCCCTGATGCGCAGGCTGAGTCTGTGGAAGGCGATCCAACTCGCCGGGGGCTTGCAGTCGGAGCTGGCCACCACAGAGAGTGCAGACTGGACACGCCTGGAAAAAACCCTCAACGCGGTTGAGCAGCGGTTGGGCTCGGGGAGCGTTGCCCAGGCCTGGCGGGAATTCCTCAACCTTGAAGCCATAAAAGCCGCCATGCAATCCCAGCCCCGTCCGGAAGCGGAACGTCAACTCGCGGACATTGCCGCACGGACGCTGCAGAGAATCGACGATCACACCTTCACCGAAGACCAACAGGCCCTTCTGGATGAGCAACCCCTGGCCGACTACGTCAATGAACTCCGTTTTTGGGCTGCTCCCGCGGTGCAGGCCGCGAGCCTCCTGGAACGCGTGGAGAGCTTCGAGTCCGACGCGACGAATTCGGCGGCGCAACCCCTTGTGCAGGCCTACTACCGGCTGGCGCGATCGTCTCAGGACCGTGCCCGGTGGTTGGCACGATGCCTCGATCTGCTCTATCGAAATGCCAACGTGCGAATCGCCATTACGGAGGAACTTCTCAACCGCCTGGCTCCCGAACGTCCGGCAGACGAACGGCCTGTGGCGGACGTCATTCTGAATCGGCCGGTGTACGGTTCCAGCTACGCAGAGACAAAGGTCGGCTTTCGGCTGATTCCTGACCCCCTGCGAGCTCGCGTCGCCCTGACAGTCCGCGGCCAGGTGACCTCTCTGACTTACGCGAATGCGGGACCCGCCACCATCTGGAATGACGGCTACGCCGAATATGTGGCCGAAAAGGATGTGGAAATCACGCCTCACGGGCTTGTCGCGTCGCCGGCTGTCATCAATGTGGAGAACTCGGTGCGCATTCGGGACGTGGCGACCACGCTGGATTCCATCCCTGTGCTCGGCTTCCTTACCCAGGAAGTGGCACGTCAGCAAGCTGCCCGCCAGCGTCTGGAAGCCAGCGAAGAAGCCAGGTGGAAGGTGGCGACCCAGGCCCTGCGGGAGATTGAAAGCGAGACCGAGACCCAATTTTCTCGGCTCAACCAGCGGTGGCAGGAAGAAGTGCTGGGCCCCCTGCATCGGTTCCACCTTGCTCCTACATGGCTAGGAGCGCAGACGACCGAAGATCGGATCGTCCTCCGTGTTCGACTGGCGGCGCCGTTCCAGCCCGGCGGGCATACACTCCGCCCCTTTGCCCCCGCAGACGCCCTGGCCAGTTGCCAGATTCATCAGTCAGCCGTCAACAATTTCCTCCAGCAACTGGGGCTGGAAGGGAAAACCTACACGGTGGCCGAGCTCCAGCAAAAACTCCGCGAAAAACTTCGCCTCCCAGAGGACGACAGCCGCGGGGAAAACCCCCACGCCGACGCCCAGATCACCTTTGCCGCCCGGGATGCCGCGAGGGTGGAGTTTTCCCAGGGTAAACTGATCATCACGCTGGCCGTTGCCGAGCTGAGCAGCCCACCGAATCGCTGGCAGGATTTCCAGGTCCGCGCTATCTACCGGCCGGAGATCCACAACGATCGCATCCGGTTCAATCGCGAGGGCGTGGTGCAACTTGTCGGTCCCATGGATATGCGGTCACAGATCGCCCTGCGAAGCGTTTTCAGCCGCACTTTCTCCAAGGATAAACCCTGGGAAGTTTCACCGGGCTTCCTCCAACGGCACGAAAACCTCACAGATTTGACGGTGACGCAACTCGTTCTGAAAGATGGTTGGCTGGGCTTCGCCATCGGCCGCCGACCGGCGATGGCCGCCGCTCAGAGCGCCAGCGAACACGCGCCGCACTGACGTCCGGCCGGGGCGTCCGAAGTGGCTGCACTGATAAAATCCGAAGTGGCTGCACTGATAAAAAGGGTCAGTTCAACCGAGGGCCAGATGGGCTCTCCATATCTTTTTCTTTCTTGCGCCGCTGGGCACGCCGCCCGGTGGTCTCCAGAATGGCGATCAGGCTGATCATGCAGCCCACCAAAAGCAGGATGACCATAGCGCCAAACGTATTGACCTGGTGCAAAAGGAGGGCGCCCAATCCGCAGGTCGCCGCCATGAGGTAAATGGTCAGAACGGCCTGGGCTTTCGTCATCCCCAGCTCCACGAGGCGGTGAGAGAAATGCCGGGTGTCACCCACAAAGGGACTGGCCCCCGCCCGAACGCGTATGACGACCACCGTTACCAGATCGTAAAGCGGCACGGCCAGTGCACATAATGGGGCGAGCACCGCATGACGTGGAGTGTTTTCCCCGGCAAATGTGGCCGTCATCGAAATGACCGCGAGCAGATAACCCACGAAATAACTTCCGGCATCTCCCATGAAAAGCCGCGCAGGAGGGTGATTGTGCCACAAGAATCCCAGCAGCGCCCCCAGCAAGACCAGAAAGAATCCCGCCACAAAAAGCTGCGGTTCTCCTGTGAGGGGCTTGGGGGTAAGGAGCATGACCGCTGCGAGGACCGTGCACGCAATCGCCGCCACCCCCGCTGCCAGACCGTCCATGTTGTCCATCATGTTGAAGGCGTTGATGAGGGCCACAATCCACAGGATACTCAATATCCCGGTGAGGAGCGGCACTTCGATAAAAAGAGTCAGTCGGTAACCTTCGGCCACCGTCACTCCCGCCACCAAAAATTCCACCAACAGCCGAAACCACCAGGGAAGTTTCCATCGGTCGTCGGCCAGGCCCAAAAGCATCACGAGCGTGGCCATTGCGAGCACCGTCCACAGCCGCCCGCTTTGGGCCCAAACACCGGGTAAATGGCGTGCCACCTCATCCGGCAACCATTCCCGCGGCAAGACTCCGGCCACCAGGTCCGGAGTGACCAATCCCTGCGGCGGTCGGTTGTCGAACGTCAACCAGAGCACCCCTTGAAGAACGGCAAAGGGAAGCACCACGCCCAGCCAGATGGCCAGCCCGCCCGAGGTCGGCATCGGCCGATTGTGCACCTTGCGCGGTCCCGGCCGATCCACGAGCCCCCATCGCGGTGCCCACACCCGCAGCGCGAACCCGAGCAGCCAGCTTACGACAAGGGAGGGGACGATCACGAAGAAGAGCCACCACACGGCGAGGTCACCTCCCGTAAACGCTCGTGAAGATAGTCCCGGCAACGGTTGAAAAATTCGTGATACTCAGGCTGCCGGTAATCGGCAAACGTCCACTCGTGGTGCTGCCAGCGTTGGTGCCGATAAAACAGCGTCACTTCTCCGTAAATACCTAACCCGAGATAAATGCGATGGGTGAAATCCTTCGTCGATGCCAGCACGAGTTTCCCCAGCGTCAGGTATCCTGGATCAATGTTAAGAGGACGCGGCTCGGGAAACAGGCGCAGCTCCGCATACTCCGCCTCCCAGGAGTTCGTCTGAATCTTGATGGCAGGCAACCGACCGGGATCGATTAAATCCGCCGGCGCAAAAAAAACCTTTTTCAGATCCGGCCCCATGGTTGAGGTGTAGTAATCGGTGTGGGAAAACGGGAACGCCGGACTTTCCAGGGCGAGCGGGCCCCACTCTTCCACCACCTTCTGTCGGGCCCAATCAATGGCCTCCGGGTACCGACTGAACACCGCTACCAACAGCAGCACCGGATCAGGGGCTCGGGGAACGCCCATTACTTTTTCTCCTTCGTTGCGACGAAAAGAGGGCTTTCTGACGTCACTCCAAAAGACAACATGGCGTGTATTCTCTTGGTTGATTTTACCACGTGCAATCATTCTAATGAAAACTCCCTTCAGCATACCGGCCAGATGCAGAGGTTTGTCGTACGTGTTCAGGCTAAACCATCGCGAGGGATCCCTATGTTATTTCGCCTTATGTGGCTGATGCTCGCTGTCGCCGCGTTGTCTCCCGGAACAAGCTGGTCAGCGGAACGAGAAACCCCGTCAGGGCGCGAGCTTCGCTTTACCGTAGAGAAGGCGCCCGAACTCGAAAGATGGTTTGATCCCAGCGACGCCTGGGGCGGAGCCGACGGAGTTTTCTCAATTCCCCTGGATGCTCACCGACTTCTCTTCACATTCGGCGATACCTTCACAACTCGACAGCGGCGCAAAATGGTGAACAATTCCATCGCCATCCTTCGGCTGGAAGGTCGCACGCCGGTGGGCATTGATTTCTTTTTCGGACGAACTGCCGATGGCGACGTCTGCTCGTTCGCCGTCCCGGAGGACAATCACGGCGTGTTCTGGCTGGCGGCGGGCGTGCGGGACGGAAAGCGGCTTCATCTTTTTGCTGCGCATATCGAATTCACACCGCAGGGAGGACCATTCGGTTTTCGGCAAATCGGGGAATCTCTCCTCACCGTGGACAACCCGGAGGAATCTCCTTCGAGATGGCAGATCCGGCAGCAGGAAATCCCCTATTTTCGGTCCGATGAACGCGGAAGCGCAGTCATCGGTTCGGCGACGCTCGTTCCAGAGGACGGAGAACACATTTACCTCTACGGTTTCGACGAGGAAAAAACTCCGCTCTTCCCCATCAAGCATGCGATCGTCGCACGGGTGAAAAAAGGTCGCGTAGAACAGCCAGCCGAGTGGGAGTTTTACTGCGGCCCCGTCAAGGGGGTCGCGTCCGACACCCCCGATGCCCTGCTGACGAATGAACGCTTCTGGACCCACGACTTTTCCCACGCCACGCGATTGGCGCGAGAAGTCGCTTCTGAGTACTCCGTTTCGTATTTGCCGGTACTCCGGGGCTATGTGATGGTCTATACCCGCCTGGGACTTTCACAGGAAATCGTGATGCGTTCAGCCCCTACCCCAGTAGGTCCCTGGAGCGATTCTGTTCTGCTCTATCGCATTCCTGATTTGCCCGAAGACACAAAGGCGTTTTTCTATGCCGCGAAGGCCCATCCTGCCCTGGCCGGTGATGACGAACTCGTCATCAGTTATGTGGCCAACTCGTTCGACCTTGGACGACTGGTCCGAACCCCGGACATCTACCGCCCGTGGTTTATTCGGGTAAAGTTTCACCCTCCGGGGAAAAGATAGAAGTTTCGGCCGTTAGAGTGTCAGAACGTGTGCCAAAGACCGGGCCCACCCCCCAGAACAGTGCGGTATTCAATGGCCGTCTGTTCGGGGATGTTTCTCCAA
>NZ_JACIYL010000192.1 GCF_014359955.1 Thermogutta sp.
CGAGGAAGAGGGGGCGTGAGGGCGCTGCTGAGATCCGTCGTCTGCCATGCGTCAGGTGTCAACCGTGATGAGGCTGTCAGGGAATTTGCGATGAAGGTAGTGGCACAGCGAGAGAGTTTGGCGGAAATGGTGCAGTTGGCCCAGGCTGTTTGTCCGGGCCGATCGGCCAGACCCATCCTGGAAAACCTGCTGCTGGAGTGCCGCGACGGGGCTGGTGTCTTGATGGCTACCGATCTCGAAGTGGGGCTGCGCCTCCATGTGCCGGAGTTGGAAGTGGAAGTGCCGGGCACAACACTGCTCCCTGCCCGCACCATGCTCGCTTTGCTACGGGAACTCACCGACGAAGAGATCCGCCTGGAGAGTCAGGGCGACCGTCTTCTGGTGTTGGGGGAAAAAAGTGAATTTCAGTTTCCCACGCCGGACGCGATGGAGTTTCCCGAGGTCCCCGATTACCAGGCCGAGTCCTACCACGCTTTCACGGCGCGAAATCTTTCGGAGATGCTGCGCCGCACCGAATACGCGGTTGAAACGGAAGGTACCCGATTCAATCTGGGAGGGGTCTATCTCGAGCTGGGCGACGAGAAGGTGACCGCTGTGGGGACGGACGGACGGCGACTCGCCTCCCAGGAAGGACAGGCGCGGCGGGTGGGCGGGCATCGTCCCAGTGAGGACGTGATCATTCCCCGGCGGGTGGTGGAAATCATCCAGCGGATCCTTTCCCGCGAGTCCGACGATCAGGAAGTGAAGCTCGCGGTGGAGGACGGCAAGATCTTCGTCATCACGCCTTCGGCGGTTGTTTCCGGTCGGCTTGTGGACGCGCGGTTTCCCAAGTGGCGCGAAGTCTTTCCCAAGGCCCCGGAGAAGGTCCGCGTGGATCTGCCGGTCAGGGAGTTCGCCTCGGCCACGCGGCAGGCATCCATTGTGGTGGATGAGAAGAATCCCGGGATTGTGTACACGTTTTCATCGGGGAAGTTGGTTCTTTCCGGACGGGGTGCTTCCCATGGCGAATCCCGTGTGGAACTTCCCATCGGTTACGACGGGGAAGAGGCGATGGTCCGCCTGAACCAGCGGTTCATCCTGGACTTCCTGAAAGTTCTTGGTGATGAGGGAACATTCACACTGAAGATCTGGTCCGAGGAGAGTCCCGTGCTTGCTGAGACCTCCGACGGCTACGCCTACCTGATGATGCCGCTCGTGCTCGGTAGCAATTGAACGGGCCTCCAACGGGAGAGTTCAAGGAGTGGCGCGAAAACACCAGCAACGCTCAACTCGGTCGCAGGATCCGCGGCATATTTCCGAGGTGGTGGCCGAGATCCTGGCACGGTCCGGGGTTGGGGAGACGCAGTCGGCCCGCGAGCTTCAGGCTGCCTGGCGCGAGATTGTGGGGCCTCCGCTGAATGAGTTGAGTCGGGCGGTCAAGCTCTCGCGGGGGAAGCTGGAAGTCGTCGTCAGTCATTCAGCGGCCGTCCAGGAACTGACCTTCCGCAAGCACGAGATCCTCCGCCAGCTTCGGGAACGCTGGCCGCAGAAGATCATCCGCGACATCCGCTTTCGGGTCGGACCGGTGGAGTGAGCACACAAGACAGCGTCACGGAGGAGCGAAGTTCTGAAAAAACAAAACGGAGTCTTTCACTGTAAAGGTAGTCAAAGCTGGCTATGAACGAAGAGAATCTCAACAATCAACCTTCTCCCCAGGAGGCCGGTCTGCCGGTTCCAGAAGGGACAACCGTTTCCGGCTCCGACACCGGGGAGGAAGAAGCGAACCTCCGCGCTCTGCACGGGCAGCAGGAATACACCGCCGACAAGCTCGAACACCTCAGCGACCAGGAACATGTGCGGAAGCGGCCGAGCATGTACATCGGCGACACCGGCACGCGCGGGCTGCACCACCTGGTGTTCGAGGTCGTGGACAACTCCATCGACGAAGCGATGGCGGGTTACGCCACGCAGATCTGGGTCACCATTAACGGGGATGGCTCGGTAACCGTCGAAGATAACGGGCGCGGCATCCCCGTGGAAATCCACCCCGTCGTTGGGGTGTCCACCCTGGAAGGCGTTATGACGCTCCTTAAATTCGGTGGCAAGTTCAGCAAGGGGGCGTACTACACGTCGGGTGGGCTCCATGGTGTGGGAGTGACGGTCGTCAACTTCCTTTCCGAGTGGTGCGTTGTCGAAGTGTACCGCGGAGGCGCGGTGTACCGGCAGGAATACGAGCGGGGAAAACCAACCGGCCCGGTGCGGCGCATCGGCACCACCCATCGCACGGGAACGAAAACCACCTTTAAGCCCGACCCACTGATCTTTCCCAACACGGAGTTCAACTACAACATCATCTACCGTCGCCTTCAGGAACTCGCATTCCTCAACAAGGGCGTCAAGATCCATTTCAAGGATCTGAGGACCAACGAGGGCGAAACCTTCTGCTATCAGCGGGGCATCATCGAGTTTGTGGAATATCTCAATCGGGCCAGCGAGCCGATCCATCCCGAGGTCATCTACATGTCCACGGAGGTGGAGGGTGTCACGATCGAGCTGGCGATGCAGTATTCCTCTGAGTACACGGAGAATTTCCACTCTTACGTGAACAACATCTGCACCACGGAGGGCGGGACGCACGTCTCCGGTTTTCGTACGGCCCTCACCAGGACCTTCAATCAATACGGCCGTCAGGAGGGGCTTTTCAAAGATCTCATTCCCACAGGAGATGACTTTCGGGAAGGCCTGACAGGCGTCCTGGCGGTGCGCGTCCCGCATCCCCAGTTTGAAGGTCAAACCAAGACAAAGCTGGGTAACAGCGAAGTGGAGGGCATCGTCAGCTCCGCGGTGGGAGACTTTTTGTCGCGCTATCTGGAGGAAAATCCCAAGACCGCCCGGGCAATCATCCAGAAGGCCCTCCTTGCAGCGGAAGCCCGGGAAAGTGCCCGCAAAGCCCGACAACTGGTCCGCGAGCGGAAAGGGGCCCTCAGCGGTGCAGGGCTTCCCGGCAAGCTCCGTGATTGCACCAGCCGTGAAGTGGACAAGTGCGAACTCTATCTGGTGGAGGGTGATTCCGCCGGTGGCAGTGCCGAGGGAGGCCGAATCCGCGAATTTCAGGCGATTCTGCCGCTTCGCGGAAAGATCATCAACGCCTACAAGGCCCGCGAGGACAAAGTACTCGCCAATGAGGAAATCCGCAGCATCATTTCGGCCATTGGCGTGGGTGTGGGGGATGAAATCGATCTTTCCAAGCGGCGGTATGGAAAGATCATCATCATGACCGACGCCGACGTGGACGGCTCGCACATCCGCACGCTGCTTCTGACCTTCTTTTACCGGCAGATGTACGACCTCATCAAAGCGGGGATGGTGTATATCGCCCAGCCGCCGCTGTATCGCGTTCGCCGCAAAAAGGAGGTCTATTACGTCCAGACAGAAGAAGAGATGAAGAACCAGCTTCTGGAAGCCGGGCTGGCCGATGCGGTCTTCGAGCCGGGCGACGGCCGGACCATTTCCGGGGAAGAACTCCAGCGTCTGTGCCGAACGCTGGCGGCCATTGAAGCGGCGGTCATCGCCCTGGAACGCCGCGGCATCAGTCTCCGCGAGCATGCCGCCCGGCGGGATCCAGCCACCGGACGCCTGCCCGTTTACCATGTGTTCCTCGATCAGAATGAATACTGGTTCACGACCCGTCAGGAACTGGATGAGTTTCTGGAAAAAGAGGAGGCCGAGACCGGAGAAACGCTCGTCGTGGAGGGGGACCACAACGGCGAGGCGGAAGATCAGGAAGCGTCCGAGGAAGAACCCACATCCCAGCCCCAGCGACGGCTTCATATCATTGAGCTTCACGAGGTACGCACGATCAACGCCCATCTGCAGACCCTCCGCGAGATGGGATTCGAGATCGACGCACTCTTCCCGATTGAAAGAACAGGAGAGGAGAAGCCGCGCTACATTTTGCGGCGGGGCGAGTCGGTGCAGGGTCTGGAGGATCTTCGCGGGCTGCTGACGGCGCTCCGCTCCGCCGGTGAGCGCGGGCTCCAGATCACCCGCTTCAAAGGTCTCGGCGAGATGAATGCCGAAGAGCTGCGGGAGACGACGCTCGACCCGGCCCACCGCACGCTCATTCAGGTGACGATGGACGACGCGGGAGCCGCGGACGAGATGTTCCGCGTTCTCATGGGCGAGAAAGTCCTCCCGCGGCGGGAATTCATCGAGAAGCACGCCCTGGAAGTCCAGCATCTGGACGTGTAGCCGCCTTCGCCGGGTTTTTTGCCGTGCTTGACCATGCCGCACGCGCAGGCCCGACTTCCGACGCAGGCCAAGGTAACGCTATGTCCGGGCCGATCCCGGGCGGTTGGTCCGATCTTGGTGGTAGGTCCGAAAATCGGTAGGGGCCATTCATGAATGGCCCCTACCTCAGATTATGCGCGCCTTCGGAGGGACCTGCTTGTCAGGTCCGTTTTCCGGAGGGACCTTTTCGTAGGGACGTGTTTGTCACGTCCACCTTCCGGAGGGACCCGCTTGTCGGGTCCGCCGTCCGACGCTGGATCATCCATTGTGCCTTCCCTGGCACAACAAGCATGCCCCTCCGATTTTAGTAACGATCGGGATCCACCACCTCGCCATCTGCTATGGTGATGAGTCTTCGAAAGACTTCCGGATCCACGTTGGCGGAGATAAATCGGACCGACCCATCCACAAAGGCCGCGTTGAAGCCGCCGGGATGGGCGTGTCCCAGGCCATCGAGCGGATTATCGGGATTGAAGGGAAGATCTTCTGGCTTGGTCCAGATGACACCGCGGTCGGGATCGACTTCCACCAACATAATCGTGTTGGACGTCCCGTCCCGAATGTCGGCAAATTTCCGGGTTTTACCCTCTTCGAAGAACGCACCTTTCCCCACGACGCCCAAATAGTGGGCGATTCCGGGGATGCGTGGAGCCGACGGATTGCGGAAGACCTCCGGCATCTGCTCGATGAGCGCCGAATTATGGGGACTGTCCCACGGCTCGTCGAGGTGGAACTGCTCATAGAGGGTGTTACACTCCAGATACGGCAGCAGCGCCACCCGCCAGCTCAAAAGTGGCTTGCCATTTTTGTCTGTGATGGCCTGCGGAGGAAAGTGCCTGTGCATATCGTGGTAATTGTGCAGAGCCAAAGCCAGTTGTTTGAGGTTATTCATTGATTGAGCTCGGCGGGCGGCTTCCCGCGCGGATTGCACGGCGGGCAGGAGCAAACCCACCATCGTTCCTGCAAGAGCAAGACCGGGACGACCTTCCGTGGAAAACTCCCACGCCAGCGCGTTGTCCTTCCTTTGCGGCATGATCTCGGCAATGATCCGATTTCCCACCCGCGCGATGTACCTGGCCATGGCTGGGGACACCACGTCGTCCTGGTCCATGGCGGCCTCGTTTTCCAGGCGTTCGATCATCATCTGTTTGGCGTTCCGCAAAAGCTGTTCCAGAATGTGTTCCAGCTTCTCTGCCGCGCTGGCATCTTTCGCGAAAATCATCACGCGACACCTGGAATCCCCCGTGAAGTTCGCCTGCACTCGGAGTGACGAGACAAGCGGAGGAATTTCAGAAGCCGCGCTCAAAGGCGGTGGCAGCATCATCTGGAGCATGGGCTCCGGAACCATCTGCGCCAGCGGTTCCAGATGGACAACCGCGACGAAATCGGAGAGCGGCTGCATCTCCTGAAGCATTTGGATGACTGGTCCGGAAGGGACGTCACCGGTTCTCTTCACCACTTCGCGAATCAACGCCGGATGGCCCAGTAGAACGCTCTGGGGGTCAGCCATGTAAATTCCCCATTCCTGCCTGTACTTTTCAACGTAAAACGGTTTGCCGGCCAGGTCCTCCTTTTCCATGTTCATTCGTGCCTCGGCGAAGAGTTTTTCCGGGTCCTGCGGCGCGGAAAAGCGCAGGGCGAGAAGCACACGGGGTGGCTCGGAGGCAGGGCCCGCTCCTTCCTGCTGCGGAAGAACGATCGAAGCTGTCATCTGCGACAGTTGTACCGGGTCAAAGCCCAATTCCTTCTCGCACACGGCCGAGATGACTTCGATCGGCATGAGTTCTGACTCGGGTGCGGTGAGGATCCGCCGCGGGTGGACCACCATCACACCCACGGCCGAAGACGGGATTTCCGACAGCTCGCCCTGGCGCTGCGCTTGCTGCGCGAGAGAAGGACGTGGCAAAAACGCCGCGACCGCACCACCCACAACGGCTGCCAAACAGACCAGAAGCAACTTGCGTCCAACCTGGGATGAGCTACGTTTCATAGGTCACCTCCCTTTCGAAAAGAGACACCCACTTCCCGAAGCGTTGAACAATCTGGCAGCGACCTTCCGTCGGGCCACCCCCAAGCTAGACGATCTGCCCCGCAATGTCAATTCTTCTGGCACCCGGTCATCCCGAGTTTCGTAGGAATCAAGGTTCGAGGTCCCTGTAGGGGCAATTCATGAATGGCCCCTACCGGCATGTCGTTTAGTCCTGCTGAATGTGTTTGGGGGGCGATTCATGAATAGCC